>CAZDNQ010000652.1:0-3092 GCA_964506605.1 uncultured Victivallis sp.
CATCAGCGCACCCAAGGCATGGAGCACGTCGGCCTCCTCCGGGACGGCAATGCCTTCCGGCAGGAACGGCGCACCCTTCCCGTTCCGCAGCCAGCGCGGGTTCACGCGCACCTTCCGCACGATGTCGAGAACGACCTCCGGACGCATCATACTCTGGACAGACGACTTGACATGCTTCAGCTTGCCTTCCTCCTGGTTCTCCTCGTCGCGCCACGGCCCCCACATTTCAATGGGCATCCGTATTGAGCCGTAACGAAAGAGCTTTCCCTCAGTAGCGAAGGAGAAGATGTTCGGAACGAACATGGCCGGCACTTCCTTCTCGTATATTTCGTTGATCTGGTATGCGCCATCGAACCAGGTCACTGCGCTACGCGTGGGTGTTTTGGCTTCAGATATGACCAGAGGCAGGCCGTTGACGAGAAAGACAACATCAAAGCGCTTTTCCACTGTTCCGACCTGATAGGTCCACTGATTAGTCACCACGAACCTGTTGTTGTCAAAGGACTGGAAATCAACAAGACGTACTGGGACATGTTCACCGTTGCGACCGAAGGGCATTGTCTTCTCACCACGTAACCAGGTCATGAAATTCTCATTTGCCCGGACAAGTCCATCGGCCTGCACGGAAAGCAGTATGGCGCGCAGGTTGTAGATTACCTCATCAGCGCGGTCAGGCTGGGCTGTGATTTCGGGATTGAGGAGTATAAGCGCTTCACGCAGCCATGATTCAACCATGACATCGCCGGGCTGGCGAGGAATCTGGGCAACAGGAAGATATGTCCAATGCGAGGGGCGCAACTCCTCTCCGAGGGATGCGCCCCAGCCGGAAAGAGGTTCCCGCACCATTTGCGTACGCTTACCGTCCGTTTTTGTCATAGTATCTATTATCATCTGCTCAATGGTATTGGATTCGGTGAATGTCATGCTTTATCCTCCCAGTAATACATTGATGAGCATCTGTAGCATTAAGCGTTGCGTTGCAATATGTGAACGAGATGTTCGGTAGATTGATGCAATATCATCCAGTTTTCCAACAATTGATTCCTGGTCTTTAATTGGTGCAATAGGGATTTTGACTTTCTTCAGATTACCTGCGCTTATGTTTGACTGGTTTACCCCAGGTGTCGCAAAAGCGCGAACTGCGGCCTGACCATGTTGACTGTTTAGATAGTAGTTCAAAAATTCTGGCAAGAGGATCTTCCTGTCCGTTTGGATCCTAATAAGGTAGGAGGCAAAGAGATAACAACCTTCCAGATTGAAGATTCCTACTTTTCCAACCAAAGCTGCACTATTGGTCCTATTGAAGAGGATGTCTCCTTTTTTGACTTCAAAATCAGCGGCGAGTTCGGCAGGCATATCGGCGTACTTTAGTTCGGTTGCGGCAACAAGTTCTTCATCGTAGTTCATCATCCTTAGGATAGGATAAGCTCCGTTTTCGCTCAAGGGACAGGACAAGCCATATTGAAATACAGTTACCGCATCGACAAGTTCACATATTGGATACGGTTTGTTTTTTACTCCGTTTGACTTAACGTTCATGCCAAAAAGTGTATATTCCTGCATAGCAGATTGTTTGAGAGTCGAAAGAACTGAGAGATTATCAGAAGAGGCTTCGATTTCCTCATTCGCCGCCCATAAAATTTCGGCGATGCGTTTCTGCTGGTCGAGTGGAGGGAGAAGGAATTCCTCAAGCTTGAGCGTCTTCCAGTTTATAGTAGGAGATAGCGAACCCACAGATATCTCGACAGCACGGTTCATGAACTTGTCGCTCATCATAAGGAAGGGCAGGAACTCGGGCAGAACTATCTTTGGCTTTGCCCTAACTACCATAGCATGCGCTGAACATATACCGTCAAATTCAGCTACTGCCAGCTTCCGCTGGTATGCGCGACGGCGACCAAATATGATGTCCCCCTTATTGAAACGCAACTTGGTTCCAATTACATCACTGCCCTTGCCCCATCGACTGATGTGTAGGTTTTGCGTATCCAGATGGTCCAAGCCAACGTAGATTTCTTCAGATGCATCACTCGGTTCGACACGCTGGTTGACGCTCTCGGCAAATTCACCAAACGCCATCTTTCGCCATCCTTTTCGATCAAACAGCGGAAGTTTTGCCCATTCTGGGTTGGGCTTGAGCTTGTCGAGATTTTGTAACGAAGCAACCATTACGATACTGCCTCTTTCTCATGTAGATCCAGTTCTCCTTCAGGAACCGTAGACTCATCCAAGAATTTATCGATACCTTGCTCTTGAAGAAATGGCGCTGACTTTATCTTGTCATTTAACTTGAGCAGCCGACTTCCTGCACGTCTCAAGACTGTATCAAAGTCGAGAGGAAGAATGCGAACGCGCCCGTCCATTTCAGTCTTTTCCCCTTTATCAATAGGGTTAACTGTTTTACCTAAGACAAATCCTTTTACTGTAGTATGAGAGGTAAGTAGCCCCTTCTTGACAAGCTCTCGCACATATTTAAAGCATTGCTCTTTTTGTTCATGACCGACAGGCACATTCGGGGCCTTCAGCTCAACAATAACAATCTTTTCAGGTCCAATTTCACCACCTTCGGCATCGAATTCGTCATATGAATAAAGGCTTACAGTGCCATCTGGAACAATGGCAAAATCTGGCCGATTCCTTGAACCTTTCATATTCTTTTTGGGATAGAGCATTCGAATTACTTTGGTCATTCCCTCGTTAGAAGTATAGTGGATTGTCTCGTATTCGGGCCCAAATATCCAAAGCCCTTGTTGGAAGAGCGGTTGAAGTTCCTGCACTTCCAGTGTCTTTTCATTCGAGGTTTTGACGCGAAGTTCCTCAACCAGCTTTATCCTAACCTTAATTTCATCGAGAACTATCTTGGCCATATCGATTGTCCATTCACCAAGAACTTCATCCACTTTGTCGATCTGATCCGGAGTCAACCTGCAGAGTCTATGTAACAATGCAAATTTGCTCTTAGCCTGCTCCATATTTGCAAGAACACCTGAAATGCTCTTCAACTCGCTCTCGGACAAGCTGGGACATTCTTCTGCCACCTTGTCGACGAACTCATTCCAAGTCTCCCGTCTCAGTGGGCTGAGCTGAAGGAT
>CAZDNQ010000653.1:0-3084 GCA_964506605.1 uncultured Victivallis sp.
ATCCTCTCGAATCCGGAAAAATTGTCAACGCGTCGTTTGCCGTGAACAACATACAGAGTCCGATATGGATGTGTTCCGCAGGATTTGCGATCCTCGCGGAGACATCCGGCAAGCTGAAGGTTTCGATCAACCAGGACAATGACGGGATGCTGAGGATAACTCCTGTCGAACAGAAACTCGTCTTCAGGCTGTTCCAAGGATCCTCGCTTCCTGACGCCTGGAGGAAATTGGCGGCACATCTCGGATGGCCGAACACTCCGCCGGCGAAGGAGTTCTTCGGCGATTCCATATTCTGCACCTGGACGCAGTATCCACGAGCGATAACCCGGGAACGGATACTCGACATGGCGCGCCAGATACGCAGCAGGGGATATCCGTGTTCGACGCTGACGATCGACGACCGCTGGGAGAGCTGTTTCGGGGAGCTGGAATTCTCAGACAAGTTCCCTGCTCCCAGGAAGATGATGGATGAGCTCCATGGGCTTGGATTCAAGATTCTTCTGTGGATCACGCCGTTTGTGAATGTCGAGGCGCGGAACCACAAGGAGCTTGCTGATGCCGGAATACTTGTTCCGGAAAAATCGGGAAAAGGCGCCGCACTGTTGAAATGGTGGGGCGGTACTGCCGGACTCGTGGATTTGACGAATCCAGTTGCGCGAAGCTGGTTCAAGTCACAGCTTGTCCGCCTTAAGAGCGAGATCGGAGTTGACGGATTCAAGATAGACGGCGGTGATGCGAAATATCAGCCGGACATCGCCTCCGCCGCGTGGAAGGACTACCGTGGGGCCTCTGGATATCTGGATGAGCTCCTTTCAGTTTTCGAGGAAGTTGCTCCGAATGTCTGCGAAAGCCGCACTGCCTGGCTGTCGCAGAAAAGGCAGATTGTCTGGCGCCAGGGCGGAAAAGACTCGCATTGGGGATTGGACAACGGGCTGAAGGCAGTCGTGACCTTGGCGATGCACATGTCCCTCATGGGATATGACATCCTGATGCCGGACATGATTCCCGGACGGGTCCAGACTCTGCAGAGCGACATGCCTCTGCCGACGGATGAACTTATGGTCAGATGGACCGAGGTTTCAGCCTTCATGCCTGTCATGCAGTTCTCATATTTCCCATGGAACTACAGTGCGGATACCGCCGCTGTCGCATGTGCGTATTCCAGGATGCACAAGGTTCTCGAAAGTTATCTTGCGGAAAGCGCAGTTTCACGCAGGGCGCCGCTGCTGCGTCCGCTTTGGTTTGATTATCCGGAGGTCGAAGATTATTACAGTGTCCCGGACCAGTTCCTTCTCGGAAAGGATCTTATGGTGGCGCCGGTGCTTGAGCCAGGGGCTTGCGCCAGGGACATAATGCTTCCTGCTGGAAAATGGCGCGAAATGCGTACGGGAAAAGAATTCACTGGGCCGCTACTCCTGAAAAATCATCCTGCGCCATGTCCGGGGATTCCTGTTTTCGTTAAAAGTGCCAACCGGGAATTGTTCGATAGGCTGTATGTGGAATCCGCAAATCTCGCTAAGGTTTCAATAAGGTCCGGGATGACAACTTCGACATATCTCTGCGGTTTGGACAGAGACTTGTCTGTCACGGGATGACTGCGGATATTTGTGTGTGTTGATTGCAAAATACATAAAACGGTTGTTGCGGTAATCTGCCCGTTGGAGTTCACAGCTTTAGCGTGTCTTGCTTTCATGAGATGCGTACGCTGAAGCCGTGAACTCCAACTATGCAATCAGCTCAGTCGAGGTAATTGTTTTAGTGTTAGATGTATAAATGAAAGGATATGAACTTAATGAATAAGCGTATTAAGTTGGCGTTGGTAGGGCTGAATTTCGGCAGGCACATAGTCGATACGCTGCTTGGCGGTGGAACGGCCTGCAAGCATATCGAGCTTGCAGGTCTCTGCGATCTGGACATCGAAAAGGCGAAGGCCATGGCGGGGAAGCACGGGCTGCAGGTCTATGAGTCGATAGATGCGATCCTCAAGGACAAGTCGATAGAGGCGGTCGGACTTTTCACACCTCCACGCGGAAGGGCGAAGCTGCTCGATACCATAATCAGCGCCGGGAGGGATGTGATAACTACAAAGCCGTTCGAGGATGATCCGGATGCGGCGCTGGCTGTATTGAAAAAGGCGAAGAAGCTTGGCAAGGTCATCCATCTGAATTCGCCGGGACCTGTACCTTCGGACGACATCAGGCAGATATTCGAGTGGCGCGACAAGTATAAACTAGGCCAGCCGGTTTCGGCGCGCTGGGAGACTTTTGCGAGATATTCAGAGAAGGCCGACGGCAGCTGGATGGACGACCCGGAGAAATGTCCGGTTGCGCCTATCTTCAGGCTGGGCATCTACGGGATAAACGATCTCCTGCAGCTCTGCGGGAATCCTAAGGAGATACACGTGATGCACTCGAGGATATTCACCGGGCGTCCGACAGCTGACAACGCCCAGCTTTCAATCAGGTTCGAGAACGGATGCGTTTCAAGCATCCTCGGATCGTTCTGCGTAAACGACGGAAATGTGTATCCGAACAATCTCATAGTGCATTTTGAGAACGGGACTGTCACCCGTGCCATAATCTCTTCTGATTTTCTGGGAAAGGCCAGGGACAAGGTCGCATTGACGCTCCAGACTGTCAGGGGCAAGGACGAGAAGGTGACTGAGACGGCCTTCATCGAAAGGGACAATGTTTCCGGCGGATACCAGTGGGAGAACTTCCATAAGGCGGTGCGCGGAGTCAGGCTTGAGAATGAGATTAGTCCTGAACTGATCGTGAATTCAATACGGGTGTTGAACGCCATGAAGGCGAATCAGTTTTCAGGCACATCAGGAGCAATCGATTGAGATAGAGGAATAAATTGCAGGCAGGTTTCTGGACTTATTTATGATTGGCATTTGTTCTGTTTGTAGTTAAGCCATTATTGGCTGTCCTTCTTGGAATCAGACGACACGCAATAATGCGTTAACTACCAACGAATGCAAATCTCAGTGGTCAATAAATTGAGTTATGTGCATGCTGCCGTGCATCAAAAAGAATAGGAGTATACAATAATGAAGAAGTTTCAGCTCAGGTCAAAAGAAGT
>CAZDNQ010000654.1:0-3076 GCA_964506605.1 uncultured Victivallis sp.
GTTACCAGGTGGACAAGAATATACAGCCGCGGCTTCCGTGACTGCATGCAGGATTCGGATTCATGGCGGCGGCACCGTCCTGAATACACCAGGGACCGGATACTGGCGGCCGCCAGACACGTCTATGCAGACGGGCATACCGTCCGTAAATGGGCGAAGCTTGACACGAAACTGTATTTCGACGGCGGCGTATGGTTCGTCAACACGATAGCGGACTATATAATGGAGACCGGCGACATCGCCATACTCGAAATCCAGCTGCCATACCTCGACGGAGGCGCCGACAGCATTCTCGGCCACATGAAGAGAACCATGGATTTCCTCGACAAGCAGCGCGGACCGGGCGGAATCTGCAGGATGGGATATGGAGACTGGAACGACGCCCTGAACGGGATCGACCGCAAAGGAAAGGGCGAATCTGTATGGACCACCATGGCATTCATCTGGAGCCTCAACTCGTTCATCACGCTCCTTGAAAAGATGAAAGACGCCGATTTTGCAAAATACCGGAAGATTGCCGACGGCCTCTCATCCCTGCTCAATGAAAAATATTTCGAGGGCGACAGATACATAAGGGCAATCACCGATGACGGAGCAAAGGTAGGTTCGAAGGAGAACGATGGCGGACAGATCTATCTCAACACCCAGGCATGGGCCATGATTTCCGGCATATCCACCCCGGAACGCACGCAGGCGATAGTAGATTCAGTCAGGAAAAACCTTTATACTCCGTGGGGCCCGGTCCTCCTCGGCCCTCCATATATGAAATACCGCGAGGACATCGGCAGGATCACCTCCGACAATCCCGGCACCGTCGAGAACGGATCGAACTATGTCCATGCGGCAATGTTCTATGCATACGGTTTGACGCTCGCAGGGATGAGTGATGAGGCTCTCATGATAATACAGCAGGTCCTTCCGTCTAATCCAGGCAATCCGCCTGAGCAGTCGCAGCTGGAACCCTACAATGTGACAAACAGCTATGAAGGCCTGTACTCGGCACATGCCGGCCGTGCGATGTTCGCATGGCGGACCGGCTGTGTGGGCTGGCTCCTCAAGGTGGTCTGGGACGGCATGCTGGGGATAGTCCCCGGTTATGACGGTGTCAGTGTAAATGCAAGATTGCCTTCTGAATGGAAGAAGAAAGGTGTCGAGGCGACCAGGAAGATCCGCGGCAAGGACATCACATTCATATTCAGGTCCGGCAAGGATTGCGCCGAGAACTCGGTCCCTGTAAAAAATAATTCCATGATTCCCTACGATGAAATCCGGAAGCATTCGAGATTCCATATAATCTGCGAGTGAATTCTGACAGTACCATCCCTTGAACGATGCCGCAGGCATCCGCAGGAGTGCGCAGACAAAGTCTGCGCTCGAGCGGTGATTTCATCACCGCACTCCGGACGGAGCTTGCTAGCCTATGGCGTAGCTTCGCTCGTAAATATGATATGCCTTATAATTCTCCAAAACTCCCGGTTTGACACCATCCAAATTCCGGACTATGTTCACAAATTATGAAAAACATCACAAGCAAAGAAATTATCAATGCATACAAGGTCCTGGACGGCGGAGAGCTGACGCCGGAGGAGGCGCTTGCGCTGATCCAGACCAAGCCGCCATACCTCATGGACCTATATTCGCTTGCCGACAAGGCGCGCCTGAAATTATTCAAGTCGAAGATCGACACCTGCGAGATAACAAATGCAAAGTCCGGCGCCTGTTCCGAGGACTGTTCGTTCTGCGCGCAGTCGGCGCACCATAAGACAAACGCATCAGTCTTTTCCCTTAAGACCAAGGAGGAGCTGCTCATGGCCGCGAAGATCGCAAAAGGACACGGCGCCGAGAGCTTCTGCATCGTCGTAAGCGGCAGGGGATACCCCGAGGCAAACGATGAATTCAACAGCATCATCGAAAGCATAAGGCTGATCCGGAAGGAGACCGGGCTCGAAATGCACTGTTCACCTGGAATACTCACCAAAAAAACGGCGAAAATGCTGAAGGATGCAGGTGCAGTGATGATCAACCACAACCTTGAGACCTCGCCTTCGAATTTCAAGAACATCTGCACGACCCACAAGATCGAGGACAGGATAAACACAGTGAAAGCAGCTAAGTCTGCAGGGCTCAAGGTATGCTGCGGCGGAATCATAGGACTCGGCGAGACAATTGTACAGAGGGTGGATTTCGCATTTGCGCTGAAGGAGCTCGATGTCGACGCCATCCCCGTCAACATCCATCAGAAGATCCCTGGGACAAAGCTGCCCGAGTCGAATATCACATTGACGGAAATCCTGAACTTCGTCGCCGTCCTGCGCCTGGTAAATCCGACAAAGGGGATCAAGATTGCCGCCGGCAGGAACACAGTGCTTGCAGACTACCAAGGGCTTGTCTTCCATGCCGGAGCAAACGGCATGCTGATCGGCGGATACCTGACAATACCCGGCCGCGATATTGATAAGGATAGGAACCTTATCAATTCACTTAAGGACAAGTGAACTTCGAACATCCAACATTGAACGTTGAACATCGAAGTTAAGAAATATTCAAGAACATCCCTTACGGGATTAACTACAAGCCTATTCCAATTAAACTCACTTGGAAGTTGGATATTTGGTATTCCTCTTCAGTTCGAAGTTGGAAGTTCGATGTTGGATGTTCAATGTTCAGCTTTCCATTCCCTTCTTTCTCCTCATCCACAGCAGCAGGATTCCCATCATCAGGGGGCATGCGGCGGAGATCATAAGTCCGGTAGCGAGTGTTGAGCGGTCGGCAATCATTCCCACAACC
This sequence comes from uncultured Victivallis sp., assembly GCA_964506605.1. GTDB lineage: Bacteria > Verrucomicrobiota > Lentisphaeria > Victivallales > GWF2-50-93 > GWF2-50-93. Next base: position 2,788 of record CAZDNQ010000654.1, read on the forward strand.
CACGGCATGAAGACGCCGCCGAAGTTTCCAAATGTCGAGAGGAACCCGAACATCGATGCTCCTCCGCGCGGATATCTGTCGGCGGTGACACCGAGCAGGCACGGCCAGAGACAGCTTCCTGCGAGACCCGCAAGGATGCAGGCGGCCAGGGAAACACTCGGAACCCATGGAGAGCATGCAATCAGGAAAAAAACTACTGAACTCCAGCAACAGGCAAGCATGATCTTATAGGAATCGATCTTGTGACCAAGGATTCCGGCTCCGATTCGGCCGACCGCCATCGCGACTG
>CAZDNQ010000655.1:0-3071 GCA_964506605.1 uncultured Victivallis sp.
AGAACCACCACGGCTTCAGGGACAGGTTCCGGAAGGTCGACTACCTGCTCATCGACGACATCCAGTTCCTCTCCGGCAAGACCAACCTCCAGGAGGAGTTCTTCAACACCTTCAACAAGCTCCATAACGAGGACAAGAAGATCCTCCTGACTTCCGACAAGACTCCGGCCGAGATCAACGGGCTCGAGCACAGGCTCATTTCCCGTTTTGTCTCCGGCCTCATTGTAGAGATCACGCCCTTCAGCGAGGAAACCAAGTTCGCCATACTCAGGAAGAAGCAGGAGGCCCACCTCGTCAAGTTCGACGACAAGGTCCTCTGGTTCATAGCGCAGAACACCAAACCGGACGTGCGCAAGCTTGAAGGCGCTCTCAGGCGACTGATGATATACTCGCAGGTCAAGAAGGTAGAGATGACCCTGGAGCTTGCCCAGGAGGTCCTCAGGGATTTCATGGCTGAAATGGCCGCTGTCAGGCTTACCGTCGAATCCATCCAGAAGAAGGTCGCGGACTACTTCGACCTAAGGGTGTCCGACATCACCGGCAGCAAGCGTCCTGCGAACATCGCAGTTCCCAGGATGATAGCGATGTACCTCTGCAGGAAGATGACCGACAAGTCGCTCCTTGAGATCGGCGAGGCCTTCGGAAGAAACCACGCCACTGTCATACACGCCTGCAACAAGATTCAGGGCGAGTACGCATCCGACGAGCAGATGAAACGCAAGGTTTCACAGCTCGAAAGCCGCCTGCAGTCTGTCTGATTCGCCTCCTCTTGCGCATCTCAGAAATCTCCAAGCTCCAAATTTCACATTCCAAACAAAGTTCAAACGCGGAAAATGTTCTAATAAATCTTTTGAAACGCGGAAAAAATGGTTTATGATAGATTTGTTTGACTGAATTGCCATTGGCAAATCGCCGTCTTGATCTTGTAAGGAGCAGGGAGCGCGGTCATATTGGCCGGCGCCGTGATGGATTCGACGGGCAGGATGCCCGCGATCCATAAAATGCCAGACAGGAAATTATGGCCACCCATGGTTTCTAAAAAGGTCTTTTGCGTTAAGATAACGAAACTGGAGCGTGGAATTTATGCTGATCGACTACCATGTCCATACCTGGCTCTGCAAGCACGCCACCGGCAAGCCGGAGGAATATGTCATTGCCGGAATCAACCGGGGATTGGAGGAGATCGGTTTTTCCGACCACTGCCCATGGCCTTCCGGATTCGATACAAAATACAGGATGACCGCCGAACAGTTTCCGCTTTACCGTAAGATGGTGTCCGATATGAAGGCCAGGTTCCCGGAGATAAAGATAAAATATGGCCTGGAGGTCGACTGGGTTCACGGGCGGATGGACGAGGTCTTTGCAAACATCAAGGATGAGAAGTTCGACTATTTAATCGGTTCGGTGCATTACACCGACGAGTTCCCCTTTGACAATCCCGACTTCGCAGACAAGTGGAACGGAAATGAGCTTATCGAGAAGGTGTGGAAGCGCTATTTCGAATTGGTCCTGGAGATGGCTGAAAGTGGAAAATTAGACATCCTCGGCCATTTCGATCTCCCAAAGAAGTTCGGATATTACCCGAAGTCCATGGATAAAATAAATCAAATGGTGAAGACCGTATTCAAGGCGGCCGCCAAAAACAATATGGCGATCGAGATAAACACTTCCGGTTTGAGGAAACCTGTAAAAGAAGCATATCCTTCATTGGGAATCCTGAAGATGGCGGAGGAATCCGGCGTCATGCTTGCGCTTGGTTCCGACTCGCACTCTCCGGATGAGATCGCTGCGAACTTCGCAGAAGCCGTCCAGCTTGCGAAATCCGCAGGATATGACAGGATCTGCTCCTTCGACCAGCGCAAGCCGACACTTGTGCCGCTGGGTTGACAAATTTGGATACATCTCACAAAGCCACGGAGCCGCAAAGACGGTCAATATGAGAAGATATGCAATAGTATTCCCAGCGTTTTCTCTTTTGTTCATAATTGGGTGTGCAATACCATTTCCGCATCAACGACTCCATGAATATGGCGTTCAATCAAAACTGATAGATGAGGAAACGCATCTTCCACTCAATGATGCTGTCATCTTTTCCGCTTCCGGAGATGAAGTGTTTGTGCGAACAGACAAAAACGGCGATTTCTTCTTGCCTCCCGTGTATGGTTGGCATGGAGGATATTTCGTTGGTGCAATATCGGTTTCTTTTTGGCCGGATTTCGACATGGCTGCTCCTTGCAGGGATATTCTTATATGCGTACCTGAATACAAGGTTGCAAGAATATCAGTCAATGAACCAGGAGCTGTTAAAGATGATGTTATTGAAATTAAAGAAGTGAAGATTAAAAAGTAAATGATAAAGAGATTAGATTTCCAGCAAACCCTTCGCTTCGTGGTTGATAGTGGATCATGACGATAAAGCCATCAAATAAACAGATACACGTGGAGCTGCACTTATAAACGACATAATATTCATCATTGGGATAATTCTCGCGTTGGCGGGGGAGGTTGGATTCCTGCTGGCTGGATTCAAGAAGAACCGCTGGTGGGGGATATCCATGGTCCTGGTTCCATTCATCCCGATAATCATCTTCGTTTTCGTGGAGTTCAGGAAATCGCTGATACCGCTGACCTTCTTTCTCCTGGGAATAGGACTGATGCTGATTGGAAATGGAATCGGGAAATGACAGGATGGCAAAAAGCACAAATCTCGTCAAGTTGAGTTAACGTGTTTTTCAACAGATGACTGGGCAGTTCCTCAGTGGCTTAGTGCCTTTGTGCGAGAACAGAGCTTTCCTTTTATCTATTTCACTATCTCCGTGCCGACGCCCTTGTCGGTGAAGATTTCCAGGAGCAGAGAATGCTTTACGCGGCCGTCGATCATATGGACCTTGTTTGTTCCGGCGTTGATGGCGTGGATCGCGCTCTTCACCTTCGGAACCATTCCGCCTTTTATGACGCCCCGATCAATGAGCGTGGCGACATCGTCGACCTTGATCGTAGATATGACAGACTCCTCGTCCTTCGGATCTTGGAGGATGCCGGGGACATCGCTGAGGAATACGAGTTTCTTG
>CAZDNQ010000656.1:0-3069 GCA_964506605.1 uncultured Victivallis sp.
CATCGTGCCCTTCGCCTGTGTCGCCATGACTATCGTGCAGCTCATCATGTCTGTCGGATATTGGGGCCATGGACCGTCGGAGATGACAGGTACTGCATTCCCGAAATCCGGCCTGACCGACAGGCGCTGTCCGCCGGGAAGGTGTATCCTGTCGCTGAAAAGTGCGAACTTCGCACCGAACCTCTCGAATACGCGCCTCATCATCCAGTAGTGACGTGGAATCGTGCCATGTATCGTGAGGTCGCCGCCGGTCGCGGCGGCCATCGCAAGAAAGCTTCCAGCCTCAATATGGTCGCCGACGACGGTGTGTTCCGCGCCATGGAGCTTTTCGACTCCGTCAACGGTTATCGTATTCGAATCAGAACCCGAAATCCTTGCGCCCATCTTCTTCAGCAGTTCGGCGAGATCCTGCACATGCGGCTCGGACGCCGCGTTGCGTATGATCGTCCTGCCCTTCGAGACGGCGGCCGTCATCATGATGTGCTCGGTGGCGGTCACGCTCGCCTCGTCGAAGAAGAGATCCCTGCCTTTCAGCATAGGGGCGACCAGCCTGAACGGAGGTTCCTCGGACATCAGTTTTGCGCCGAGGCACCTGAGCCCGTAGAAATGCGCGTCGAGCCGCCGCCTGCCGATGTCGTCGCCGCCCGGAGGCCACAGCGACACCTCCTTGCATCTGTGGAGGAGAGGTCCGGCGAAAAGCAACGACGTCCTGATCTGGTTTGAAAGCGCCTGTGGGACAGACCCTGAAACCACTGTTCCGGCTTTGAGCCTGAGCGTCCTCCCTGAGCGTTCGTATTTCACACCGAGCGACTCGGCTATCCTGAGCATCGCCATCACGTCGAGTATTTCCGGGACGTTGTGGAGGACGATCTCGTCTTCGGTGAGGAGCGATGCGGCGATCATAGGCAGCACGGCGTTCTTGCTTCCGGAAAGTGAAATCTCCCCTGAAACAGGATATCCGCCTTCAATTATGAGATCGCCCATTTGAACTCCCTTGCCATCAGGCCACCCAGTCTCTGGACAAGCGCAGGAAAGAAACAATTCCCTCCTTGAACCCCGGGCCGCTCTTCAGGAAATATTTATTCTTGTCGTAGTCCTCGATGTCTTTCAGAAGTTCAGACGCCTTCTGATACCTCTGCGCGGGATTCTTCTTCAGCATCTTCGCGAGCATGTCCTGGATCTGGCGCGGTATCTTCCTGTTGAGCTTGCGGGGCCGGATTGGACGGTTCTTCTTGATGGCCTCGCTGACGCTCGCGATGGTCTTGCCCCTGAAAGGCAGATATCCGGTGAACATCTCGTATGCGACGATGCCGAGCGAGAACATGTCCGTCCTGGCATCGGCGTCCTTGATGTTGTCAAAGCTCTCCGGGGCCATATAGGACGGCGAGCCGAGGGAGGTGTTGGTCATAGTCAGGTTGGACTCCAGCACATGCGCCGCTCCGAAATCAGTCAGCTTGGCGTTGAAATCGCCGTCTATCACCACGTTGTGCGGCTTGATGTCGCGGTGGAGGATCTCATGCCCGTGCACTGCGGCAAGCGCGGCCGCCAGCTGCTTGAAGATCTTCAGCCCCCTGTCGATCGGCAGCGGGGTGTTGTCCACTATGAGCTCCGACAGGGGCTTGCCCTGGAGGTATTCCATGGCGATATATGGTATGTCGCTCTTCTCCGAGAAACCGTATTCGTATATTGTGACAATGTTCGGGGACTTTATGTTCGCAAGTATTCCCGCCTCGCGGAAGAACCTCTTGAGCTTCTCCATCGAGTACAGGTTCCTGGATAGTATCTTGATCGCGTAGAACTTCTTGTCCTTCTCCGCCAGCATCACGGCGCAAAGGCTGCCTGAAGCAAGCTGCCTGACTATCCTGAAGCCCGGCGGCGGCTCGACCGAGATCGCCTTTATATTGTCCTTGTCGCTGCTTATCGCATCCGACAGGAACCCCTTGATCTTGCCAAGCGCGATAGGCTTTGACAGCACGTCGAAGGCGCCGCCCTTGATCGCCGATACGGAGGCGTCGATGTCTCCGGTGCCCACGATTGCTATGACCCTTGAGAACGGGCAGCATTCCTTGCAGAACTTTATAAAATTAACACAGCCGCCGCCTTCCATGTCTAGATTGCAGAATATCAGCCTGTAGAAGAACTGCTGGAGCTTGAGCTCGGCCTCGGCTATCTCGAAGACCTGGTCGAGCACGTACCCCTTCGGGGCAAGCTCCTTCTTGAGGTAGTCGCATAGGAATTTCTCCTCGCCTACGACCAATATCCTCGGTATGAGATCCTCGGTACGGTCCTCGTACTGCGTCGGCAAGTCCCTGATGTTCTGTTCGGCTGGCGTCATGTCCCCGTCCTATATATGGGAAAACCATCTCTTCAGGAATCATAATTGTACAATATAATTCTACGGACTGTAAATCTCCACCCTGTTTCTGCCTTTCTGCTTGGCTTTGTAAAGCGCGGAATCCACCCTCGCAACCAGGGAATCCGCGCTTTCCCCGTTTTCAAGCTGGGCCACCCCGGCGCTTGCCGTCACATGGACCTTCCTCTTTAAAGGCGCAAACACGGAAACAGCTATGATCTCCCTGAAGCGTTCGGCCGTCTTCTGCGCGGAATTCAAATCCGATCCCGGCAGCAGCACCAGGAACTCCTCTCCGCCATAGCGGCAGAAAACGTCATAATGCCTGACGGCGGACCCTATCCGGCCGGAGAACTCCTTGAGGACGGCATCTCCGGCAAGATGCCCCATGCTGTCGTTTATCTTCTTGAAATGGTCTATGTCGAGCATCACGATCGAAAGAGGCGCGCTCTGCCGTTCCGCACGGACAATCTCCTTGTCCATGATTTCGAAGAACGCACGCCTGTTGAACAGGCCTGTCAGGCTGTCGGTCCTGGACAGCTGGAGCAGCTTCTCGTTCGCATTGCGCAGCTGGTCCTGCAGTTCGACTATCCTCCTGCCGGCCCTGATACGCACTTCCAGCTCATGCGGATCGAAAGGCTTCGCGATGTAGTCGTCCGCCCCGGCGTCCATTCCGGCGACAATGTCCTTCTTGTCGGACTTGGCCGTGAGCAGTATGG
>CAZDNQ010000657.1:0-3067 GCA_964506605.1 uncultured Victivallis sp.
GGAACAAGGCGAAGACATACTCGGACAATGACGGCGTCGATCCGAGCGGTACGAAGCACGTCTTCGTGAGCGAGAAGGAGCAGAAGAAGGCTGAGAAGGAGGACGGCGACGCCGGCAATGTGGAAATCAAGAGCGACAACAGGAAAGTCAAGAAGGTCGAAGTCTTCGTGGAATGATAATTTTCGGGGGAAGCATTTGAAACCTAATCCGGATATCCATCCTATGCGGAAAATTGCACTGGCGGCGTTCTTTGCGTCTGCCATACTGGCCCTGCCGCTGCTCAGCTCCTGCGCGTTCACCGACTGGATGCAGGGCAAGACGAGCGACGCCGAGGTCACCGAGCTTGAAGAAAGCATGAGCATGCCTGAGAAGCGCGCATCTCCGTTCGACGCGTCGCTCCGCAGCTTCGGCGCGATGCTGATGGCGTACGACATCCCGCAGACCGCCGTGCAGAGCAAGAACATCGGCAACCAGACCGGCGAGAAGATCCTGCCCACCGACCTGTATGTCATGATATCAACCGCCCTCAACAAGATCGGCAAGGAGATCCTCTTCGTCCCGTATGACGCGAAATACATCGTGAGCGAGTCGACCACAGGCGGACAGATCAACAGGATATATCCGGACATCGTCGTCACCGGGGGCATCACCGGATTCGACAAGGAGATGATAGAGAAGGAGCGCCGCGGCGAGATCGAGGGCGGCTGGGCCGGCGCCTCTGGCGCCGCAAGATACAATGTGGCGACAGGCATATCGCAGATATCCCTGGACCTGAACCTCCTCGACTACAAGACGCAGTCCTCGTTCCCGGGTGTCCTGGCGACGAACGCCCTCATGCTCAGGAAGGACAAGCTGGGCTGGGGCGTTTCTGCGTATTACATGGGATGCGGCGGCTCGTTCGACTCGAAGGTGAAGACCCAGCAGGGAGTCTATGTCGCCCTTAGGATGCTGGTCGAATTCAGCCTCCTGGAGCTTCTCGGCAAGCATTTCAACGTCCCCTACTGGAAATGCATCAAGGGGTCGAACCCGGACGAGGACATGATAAAGAGGATGACCGAGAACTACAGGGAGATGACACCGGACCAGCAGATTCCAATCCTTAAGAAATACCTCTTCCTCCATGGGCACAAGGGCATCGACAGGACCAGCAACACATTGAACGCATATGAGCAGCAGGCGCTGAGCAAGGCGATGCGCCAGTTCGGCGCTACGACAAACGCAGAAGTCATGGTCAAGCTCTGGAAAAACGTGAACGTCGACACGGCGAAGGACATAGTCATAGATGACAGGCGCAACCGCGCGGTCGAATCAAAGAGGAACGCCGCCGAACAGCAGAAGCAGGCGCAGATCGCGGCCCAGGAGGCGGAGGAGAAGAAGGCGAAGGAAGCCGAGGAGCTCAAGGTGCTGCAGGCGAAGTATGACAACTTCATAGCCGCCGGTGACAACTACGCCAAGGAAGGAAAGTATTCACAGGCGCTGGAGGGCTACGGCAATGCCCTGAAAATCGCCCCGCACATGAAGTACCCAAACGAACAGGTGACCAAGATCAGGGCGCTCCTCGAGCAGCAGAGGAATGCGGACGACGCGTACAAGGCTGCGATATCCGCAGGCGACGGATTCTTCAACGCGAAGGAATACGAGAAGGCTAAGGCGGAGTTCGCAAAGGCCGCAGCGGCGAAGCCCGGCGACGAGTACTCGGCAAAGAAGATCGAAGAGCTGGACAAGCTCCTGTCATACAAGAAACCTTCCGGGGTTGGAAAATTAAATGAAAAGGACTTCAACGATGAATGAGAAATCAAGATTCCTTGCGAAATCCGCAGTTCTCCTCGCCACAGGGGCGGCGTTTGCCTTCATGCTGTCGTCGTGTAGCGTGTTCAACTGGTTCGCCGGCAAGATAGACGACGAGGAGGTCACCGACATGGAGAAGGACATGGGGACTCCGACCGAGAGGGCCACCCCATATGATGAGTCATTGAAGAAGTTCGGGCTCCTGCTTGAGGCGTACAACATAGCCAACACCAAGGTGCAGAGCAAGGTGATCTCAAACGAGACGGCCGAGAAGACGCTTCCGGACGATGTCTCGAAGATCATGGCGACGTCGCTGAACAAGATGGGGAAGTCGATCATATACATACCATATGACCCGAACTACGTCATCAACGAGTCCACCACCGGCGGCAACATCAGCAGGGCCCTGCCCGAAGTCGTGATCGCAGGCGGCATCACGGAATTCGACAAGGATCTAATAGAGAAGGGAAGGGATTTGAAGATGGAGGGTCAGGTGCAGAAGGGCGACTGGGGCTCCAAGTACAACTATGACGGCGGCGCAGGCTACAAGGCCGGCTCCAACCTGTCGCGCATGACGCTCGATCTGAACCTCCTCGACTACAAGACGCAGGCCTCCATATCCGGAATCCAGGTCTCGAACACCATCAACATCCGCAAGTCCAATCTCGGCTGGAGCGTGGGCGCGTATTTCCAGGGGTGCGGACTCTCCTTCGACTACGGCCTCAAGAAGCAGCAGGGCATTTACTCGGCGCTGAGGATGCTCGTCGAACTCAGCGTGCTGGAAGTCCTCGGCAAATATTTTGAAGTCCCGTACTGGAGATGCCTTGAAGGCGCGAAGCCCGACGAGGCGATGTGCACCAGGCTGCTCGAGGAGTTCAACGACCTGCAGGAGGCGAACCAGAGCGCATACCTGAAGGAATATCTCTTCCTGCACGGATACGACAACTTCGACCGTTCAAAGGCCTTCTTCAACGAGCAGGAGAAGCAGGCGCTGAACGATGTCATGAAGAAGCTTGGCGCAAACGGCAAGGGAGATCTCTTCATGAAGCTGTGGATGACCGTCCCGCTCGAAGATGCACGCAAGCGCCTCAGGGACTACAAGAAGGTCGCGGAACAGAAGAAAGTCGAACTCCAGGAAATCCAAAGGCAGGCGCAGATAGAAGCCCAGAAGAAGGCCCAGCCTCAGCCGCAACCGCAACCGGCGGCTGCCCAGCCTGCGCCAGCGCCGACGACTGCTCCTAAGGCTCCGGCGACAGGCGATTCAAAGGAGAAACCGATG
>CAZDNQ010000658.1:0-3065 GCA_964506605.1 uncultured Victivallis sp.
GGGCAGGAGTTGGATGGCGCGGACGCAATCCCTTCCGAGCTCGGCGAGCAGGTCGAAGGCCGAGCCCGATTCTGCGGCGAAACGCCTCTGGATGCGGCGGCGCATGTCGACGCTGTCGGGCAGCAGGTTCTCGAAGTACGCCTCCACGACAGGCCCCGTATAAGGGTCGTCTTCAGGGGCTAGCGGCATCGCGAGGGAGATGGGGCGGGAATCGGGAAAATCCAACCACGATGCCGCGTAGTGGAACTCATGCGCGCCCGCGGGGCGGACGGACCAGGATCCGACGAGGAGCCCGTTCATCCAGACGCCAAGGCGTTTTGTCCTCGAAGCCCTGCCCATGATCACCACTCCGCCTTTTGGTCCGAACCGGCGGCTTCAGCCTTCGGCGCGACGACAAGTTCGAGTCTGAGCGCGGCCAGGAGCTTCCGCAGGCTCTCCAGGCTGCAGCGATCGGGATCCGACTCCAGCGCGGACACCGTCTTGGGGAGGATACCGACGAGGCTCGCGACCTCCTTCTGGGTCAGCTTGAGGGCCTTGCGCCGGCTTTTCAGGGTTTTTGCGAGCTGTTGGGAGGTGAAGATGAAGGTATCCATATATCCCCCATAAGGTATATATTCCATATATACCTCATAAGGATTATCTATGCAATATACCCTATAGGGTTTGTTAGTCCATCATCTCACCAGTTTGAAGCTTATCTGGTATCGAAGGTATTGCTGGCCAACCTTATCTCCAACCTCTTCATAGATGTTGTAGTGCTTGCCGAACTCGGTTCCCATGCTAGGCTGTGGACAGTTTCGTAGAGCGGATAATTTGGGGCCTTGAATTGGACGTAAAAGGCTCCATTCCTAAGGCAGAGTGAGAATTCTTGATTGTTCATGCCATCATTCTTTTACGAAGGGGGAGCCCCTTTTCGCACTTACAGGAAGCATCACAACTCGAATTTTTCCTGCAAGACCGTCAACATAACAAATTATTATGGGCCCTGCTGGACTTGAACCAGCGGCCAAGAGATTATGAGAGGCAACTCACATCCCTGGATATTTATAGCAATATTTGATTCGATTTGTTGGAAGGGTGCGCATCCAAAGAAATCCGTATAAAGCTGTGGAAATCCAAAAGGCCTCTACACTTTTTGCTTCACAAAAAGCGGCACCCGCTTAGTGCTATAGCGTCCAAGAAGCCTAGCTCCTTACGGATTCTAAACTTCATTTATCCTTTCCCAAGGGCCGAGCGGCTTCCATATCATTTTCTCTCCCAGACCCACCGCTTCAGGTGACACGCAAGGTAATAGAAAGAGAGAAAGGCTATTTACTACCTCGGAAAACTGCGCAGGCGCATATGAAAGCTTTTGCCGCTTGCGGAATGCTTCCCATTGCGCTTGCTTCAGGCTTGCGAATTCTGAAGAGCAAACGACGCTTGTATCCATCTCCGTTTCTCGCTGGGCGAAGGTGAGTCTCAGCGCTTTCGCAAGGATTGCTTGATCAAAGCTGAAGTATCGGGAAAGAAGCCAAATATCGAAGAAATCCTTCATCCTGCTGTTGAGATTTCCAAGCTTGACCATGGCTTCAAACTTTTCCGCTATCGCATTTTCTCGGCTATAACAAAGAAGAATGGGTGCTTCCTGATCCAGCAATACAGGAAATTCCTGAGATTGTGGAGCTGGAAACATAGAATCGCCGAATCCAATATCGATCTTCAGTCTGATTTTTGCGGCTGCGAGAATGCTTTCAAAAGAAACTCGAATTCCTCGATACATCGCATCTTCAGATATAGGTTCGGTCTTTATTGTGCTTGCATCAAAGACAATTCCATCGTCTCCTACATTTTGTTCCAGAATAGCCCGAATCACGGTTGTGATGGTTTCTTCCGAGTTTTCGATGCGCCCAAGCAAGTCGATATCCATTGTCGATCGCGAGACCCCACTGCGCCACACCACCAGCAGTAGAGCGCCTTTTAGGATGAACCTATCGGAATACTTCGACTTGGAAAGGCGGAAAAGAAAGCGCTCCATCGCATAGTACTGAAGTACTTCGCCGAATGGCCTGTTCTCACGTTTCGATAGGTCGAGGAGCCTCTGGCGAATGGAGACGGAAATGTCGCGTTTTATAGGTCTGCTCATAGGATTGCCTCGAGATAGGGAAATACTGCCTTTGCCACCCCGCAAATTTTAGCGTACTCAGCAAGCCGGGCGGGCCGGACCTTCGCTTTGGATTTGTAAAGCCGTATCGCCTCCAGGAACACATCCATGCCTATTTGATTTCTGAACTTGAAACAATCGATGATCGTTTTTTCAAGGTCGTATATCTTTACCCCGACTCCTTCGACCTGATGTGCTTCGATGCCAGCTTCATATGGTGCCTTTGAGAAGAAATATGTATGAAGTGGAGGGGATTGAATGGCTGGAGTTCGAGATCCTCTAGGAAGGGCAATATGTACTTCTTTCGGAATCTGCGTCGTTGCGTCATGAAAAGAAAGGGCTGAAACAAGGCAAAAGACAGCCTTGGGGTAGCGAAAACTTATGACACAGAGGTCGGGATAGGGATGATCAGGCTGTTCTGCAAGCCGGAATAAGCCTCTGGATTCCTGGATGAGCTTGCCTTTATCGCGGAGCGCATAGAAAGTGTGCCGCGATATGCCCGCCTCAATAGCCTGGCTCATCCTGAGGTAGCCACCATTGGCAAGAAAAAGCTCTCTGATCTTATCTTGTTCCATACAGACATAATGATAACACTTGTGTACATGTGTTTGCAATATGTCTCAACGTGCCCTTTTTGATCAGCATATGGTGCTTAGTTCAGTTGCTTTTTGTTTTCTGGACCTTAAGGGATTCCATTCAGGAGCCCCTCAGCTACTTCGAGATTGGCTTCATCCTCGTTCTGCAGGTAATACCGACGAGACATACTCCCTCCCCTAAGACTTTTCTACAGTCTTTTCTACAGTGGGGAAGTAAGTTGTCACTCCTGAATTAAGGGTGCTCTCAAGATCCCTTATAATATAAAGGAATACTTTTATGGGCCCACCTGGACTTGAACCAGGGACCAACGGATTATGAGTACGAAAAA
>CAZDNQ010000659.1:0-3064 GCA_964506605.1 uncultured Victivallis sp.
TTTCTTCGGATCCATGTGCTTGTAGAAGAGTATGGTGTCGATGCCGAAGTTGGCGTATATCTGCGGAAGCTGGGCGATCTGCCCGAAGGAGAAGACATTGTATCCGCATTTGAGGACATGGCCGTATTCCTTGGAGCGCTTTACTCCGTAGAGGATGTTGCGGACTACTGATTCGCCCTGGATCGGGGAGCAGTCGGCGAGGGTGAACCAGGGACCGAGTTCAAGGCGCCCGTCCTTTGCGAGCTTCTTGATCTCCTCCGTCTTTTCAGGCCTGATCTCAAGATAGTCGTCGAGCATCGTGACCTGTCCGTCGAAAAGGAAAGATCTGTACTCCTTCCTCTTCTTCATGATCTCAAGGAGGCGGTCCACGCAGTCGACAAGACGCATGCGCGTCCTTTCGAACTCCCAGCGGAATTCCCTGTCCCAGTGCGTGTACGATACGATATGGATCCTTTTTTTCCCGCTCTTTGCAGCCATGGTCTGGAACTCCTTGTGTTATTGTGGGTTTTGTATTCTTGTTAGAAGGAACATAATAGTTCTAAAATTAAAATCAATACAATAATTATAAATAAATACAATATTGTATTGAAAGATCTTTGATTGCTGAAAAAATAAAACAATTTGCAGATTAAATGAAAATATTTACATTTATTCTAAAATATCTCTTGACAATGAATCAATAAATGTTAAAATTTACATAAACAATGAAATTATTTACATTGACAGGTAAGCTTATGGTCAGAGCGACAAATATCAATGAAATTGCGAAGCTCGCAGATGTTTCCACGGCTACAGTTTCCAGGGTGATGAACAACAAGAGCATCGTCCATGAGGACACGAGAAGGAAGATCCTGCAGATAGCACGCGAGAGGAACTACAGGCCCGGCGCGGGAGCCGGCAGAAGAACTGACGGTGTCAGGACGATCGGCCTTGTCATGCCGAGCAACATAGGTGATTTCTTCTACGGAATAGAGAATGAGATCAGGAGGCGGAAGCATAGGCTGGTGTTTTCTACGTTTGATGGTACGGCGGAATCTCTGAAGGACATAATGGAATATATGGAATCGGCCGCAGTTGATGGAATCATCCTGATGGCGCCACAGGCCGAGCTGGACGTGAAGGATATAATATCAGACATGCTCGTGCCGGTCGTGACTTTCAGCACACCATCGATCAGCGCCTGCAGCACTTCAATCAGGATCGACAACGTCCAGGGGGCGTTTGTCGCCGTAGACCATCTCGCAAAAGTGCACAGGCACAGGAAAATAGCGATGATAAAGGGACCCGGCAGGAATGTCGATTCCGAGGAGCGCCACGAAGGATACATGGACGCGCTTTCGAAGAATGGTATTAATGCCAGATCTGAATTCATCGTCGAGGGCGATTTCTCCATGCAGTCGGGTTTCTATGCTTTCTCGCGGCTTTTCTCCCTCGCGGAGAAACCTGATGCGATATTCATCGCCAACGACATCATGGCCGTCGGCGCCTACGAGGCCGCAAAGGCGAGAGGCATGACAGTCGGCAGGGACATCGCGCTCGTCGGGTTCGACGACATCCAGCTCTCCGCCTTGATCCGTCCGGCGCTGACTACCGTGCATGTCCATTTTGACGAGCTCGGAGTCAAGGCGCTGTCGCATCTGTCGGACATCATCGAAGGCAAATCCGAACGCAATGAGATACACGAGGAGAAGATCTCCTCCGGGCTGATAATCAGGGAGTCGTGCGGGTGCAAGGTCGAGAACAGGATCCTTTAGAATATCGAATAACGAACAAGGAATATCGAATGATGAGCTTCAAGGCATGGAGATTCAGGAAGGAAATCCAGGGCATTGGGATATTCACCCTTATCGATCTCCTCGCCGTGCCAGCCGTAGCTCGTAGAGCGACTGTGTCCGGCGTAGCTTCTTTGCGAAGTCGGAAGGCAAGCTCAAGAGCGTTTACGCTCATTGAGCTGTTGGTCGTAATCGCGATCATCGCAATCCTCGCCGCGCTGCTGCTGCCTGCCCTCAAGCAGGCGAAGGAGGCCACCTGGAGTACGGTCTGCAAATCGAACCTTAAGCAGCTCGGCAACGGCTTCATCATGTACGCCACCGACTACAGGGATTTCCTCCCCCCGAGTATGGTGAATGTAAATCCCCTGGTATTTGACGGCACCGACTGGGGGAACCAGTGGGTGCGCTGGTACTATGCGCCGTATATGGGGCCATATATAGGTATAAAGACATATGGAGCCATACGCGAAAGCAACGCTGTCTATTGCCCAAAGGGATATACCAAGTACAATCCGGGCAAGGACTGGTGGAACCAATATTCGACGCTCGGATACAACTGCAAGTATCCTAACAACGGCTCCTGGGCAGGAGATATCAGGAAATATCCATACCTGAACTTCAGGAACGCCTCAAAGCTGTGGATCGTCGTCGATGTCGACGGCGAACACAGATGGAGTTCGTTCGGAGTGGGAGATCCGGACGGATACTGGTCCGGGCAGGGCACCGAGTACCGGCACCTCAATTCTGCAAACATGCTTTTGCTCGACGGGCATGTCGATGCATCCAAGAATCTCCAGGCCGACTATCAGAACGGAGACTACACCTATAAAATCCAGCGCTGACATCATGAAGTGTGAATTAAAAAAACGGTTCACATTGATCGAATTGCTCGTGGTAATCGCGATCATCGCAATACTGCTCGCAATACTCCTTCCGGCGCTGCAGACGGCGCGAAAGGCCGCGCTTGGGATTGCATGCGCTGGAAACATGAAGCAGCTGGGGGTTGCGACCCAGCTTTACACGCAGGATTTCGAGGGTTACCTCCCCCCGAATATAGTCCAATGGGCAAGCCTGACGGATCCCGCCGACGGTTCGACCTACTTAAACAACTGGTTCCCCTGGTATACCGGCCTCTTCGTCGGACCTTATTACGGGAATACCCAGTACGCCCCTTATCCAACCGTCCCGAAACGCCTTGCCTGGTGCCCCCAGGCGACATACTCCGAAAACCAGAGCTATGGCTACTGGCAGCATCCGACAATCGGCTATAACAGCAGATGGCCCAACAACGC
>CAZDNQ010000660.1:0-3041 GCA_964506605.1 uncultured Victivallis sp.
TCACGGCTGCTGCTGCTACGGCAAGACCAAGCGACAGCAGTGCAACCATTCCCAGATATGGCAGAAGAGGATTTCTACCAAACAGCTTTTTAGCTTCTTCACGGATCATGAACCGGGGATGTATTGTTCTTTCAAGCTCGGACAATCCTTCGTCAACCAGGAAATAGCCGACATGTCCCTCCCGCGGATCAGTCCCTCTTATCCCCATCCTCTTCATGGCGAGACCTACTGCCTCGATGGCTATATCCTCCTCCTTCATCCTGCTGTTGCGGGCAAGTTTTTCCACAACATGCCGATACGCATCCCGTGTTCTGAAATCCATCAGCCCGTAAACTCCAGACGGGTCTTTCTTGAGTTCCTTTTCCGTTGCGCTCTGGGCTTCGATGAAGGGTTTCCAGTCGGTCTTTCCGAGAGCCCTCAGGCTTGTTATGCTGCTGCCTATGGACACCTGATCCATGGCCTGCTCCTGGCTTTCGGTCTGCAGGATCTGTTCAAGAGTCTGCCCGTCTTCCGAAAGCTGGCGTTCAAGCCAGTTTATAACAAGGCCAAGGGAGAGATGCTGTCCATGTATGCGCATCGTCAGTTCGGCTATGAACGGATGCGAAAGCCTTGGAGACACCCTTACGAAATCCGCCAGTTCCGTTATCAGGCCCTTGGAGTCATTGCTCGCCACTGCAAGGAACCGTTCAGCCCATTCTATCGCCGAATCCCGGTCAAGGCGACGCAAGGCTATGCGGTGGGACACACGGCGGAGATTCTCAATGAGTGCCAGCCTGAGCATAATAGGCATCGCCCACAGTTCGCCGAGTGAAAGATGCTGTACGGTCTGATACATGCCTATGAAATGCGAGAGGTTGTCGACGTCAATCCTGCCGTCGGTATGGGAGACAAGTTCGAATGCCAGGTCATAGACTCTTGGATATCCAACATGCTTTCCTGTTTTCAGCCGCGGAAGCTGCCTGCTGTATCGTTTCGGGAGATATTGACCTGCGAGAAGGATCTGCTCCTCTATAACATAGTAGTTGTCCAGGAGCCATTCTGCCGCAGGCGCAAGCTGGCGCTTGTTCTCGAGCGCTCTGGAAACGAGCCTGTGAGCCTCTCGTATCACCATCTTGTTTTCCGCAAGCCTGGAAAGCAGCAGCTCTGCACCCGGCGCAGGATCAATCTCGTGTTCACAGGCAAGCGAGCGTGCGAATTTCGCAAACTGGTCGCGCCCGAACAGTTCAGCGCGCAGAAGCGCCTCCAATTCGAGACTGCTGACATCCCTGCTTCCGTCAAAGACTGGAATTTTAATTTTCATGATTATAAAATATTCAAGTACTCGTTGAATTCCTCGCAGGAAATGATTGTCCTTTGTCTTTCACGCGCAACTCCTGCGATTCCTGCTGTGAAATGCATCGCAAAAGAATCTGACCTGGCATTTCTTCAGGCATCAGCCAGCGGGGATCTTCCTTTTCTCCCGATAATTTCATTCTCAGGGCCAAGTACCAGTATCTTTGGAATTATTTCCTTTGCCTCCGCCTCACCGCAAATACCAAAGGACATTATTGTTATTATATCGCCCGGAGCAGCCCGGTGGGCTGCCGCCCCGTTGACCTTGAAATCCCTGCTTCCAGGCCTGCCGGGTATGGCATATGTTTCGAACCTCTGTCCGCTGGAGGCGTTAACAACGAGTATCTTTTCATAAGGATAAAGACCTGCTTCCTTCATTATTTCAATATCTATCTCAAGACTGCCTTCATAGTCAAGAATGCTTTCTGTGACTCTGGCACGGTGTATCTTGCTCTTGCACATGGCAACATTCATCAGCCCCTCTTTCTGTTATAATATGGAACTTCCATTTGATATCAGTAGTAGTACCAGATTGATTCATATTCCCGTACATCTTCACCGTCACCCTCCAGCCTTTTGAGATAATCATAGACGGAGACGTCGGTATACAGGTAGTCATCGGCGATTCGCAGACGTTCCTCCCATGGATAGAACCTGTAGAGTCGCTTGCCGTCAGGAAGTATCATAAGCGGCTCGTGGTCCTGCCAGGCCCTCAGGTGTGATTTTCCAAGCCTCGGAACATTGAACACCGGCTCATCGGTCCTTTCAAGTCCGGGAAGGAGCCTCGCCTCCTCCTTTCTTTCCTGTTCGATACGGGCAATCGGAACCCTGAAGCTGGCTGTCTCCTCCTTTCCCTTGGTGTTGAAGGTGTAGTACGGGTCGATCCCGCATAACTTCAAGTTCTTCCTGAGGAAGCATGTCTCATATCTCCTGCTTGTATAGTACGTGAAGACCTGCTGGTTATATATGTTTATGCCCAGCGCCTTGATTCTCTTGACGGCATCCAGCATGTCGGGGGTGATTTCAGCTGGAGATTCCACGTGCGTAACTATGCAGATCTCCCTTTTCCCCCATTCGTGGAAGCGGGACAGGATTTCAAGGAATGGATAGTTTATCCTGAAGGGGAGTGTTACAAGCGCCCTTGTCCCTATTCTTATTCTCTTCACATGTTTCATTTCTGACAGCTGGGATATGATCCAGAACAGATTTCCGCTTGACAGCGAGAGTGGGTCGCCTCCTGTTACGAGCACTTCTGTTATGTTCCTGTTCCCCTTCAGCCATCTCATGGCTTTCTTGAGCATCTTGCCGGTCACTTGTCCTCGTTCCAGATCTTTGATTTCCCAGTTCCTCTGGCAGTATACGCATATCTGCGGGCATGAATTAAACGGTTTCAATATCACTATCTGGGGATATCTGCGGGTTATGCATGCGACAGGGCTTGTCGAGCTTTCGCACATGTAATCCATTTTTTCGCCTGATTCCCTCTTGGCAGCTACGCATCTGCAGTAATATTCATCAGGGATGACCTGGGCCCTTAGCGTTCGATCATGGTCGCATCTCCCCCTCCTGTTGAAAAGTGACAGGTAGTAAGGGGTGATTTGCACAGGAATACCGCATTTCTCAGCAGCAAGCAGCCCTTCCATTTCATCTTTTTCCAGCGAAGCTAGCTTGGAAATAGTTTTGAAGTCGCGAATGATGTTTCCCATCTG
>CAZDNQ010000661.1:0-3040 GCA_964506605.1 uncultured Victivallis sp.
GGTCTTGGGCCTGCTGCTCGTCCTGCGGCGGCATTTCCTGATAGTCCTGGCTCATATAACTTTTCTCCCCACTAAAAGTTTGTTTGTTTATTTGGGTGTAATAGACAGTTTGAATTTCCAGCCGTCAAGTAAATTTGTGAATATTATTAAATATTAAGATATTTAACTATATAATATTAGTCAATATGAATCTAGGACAAATATGGCACGCATCGAAAAAAAAATCCGGGATTGCTCCCGGATTTTTAATATTGAAGAAACTTTAAAAGCGGAACTATTCGATTTTCAGCTCGTCCTTTGCTTCCTTCTTTGCACCCTCGGCGGCGGCGCCTTCTGCACCAACTGTAACCTTGAAGGTCGGCAGATAGCGGTAGTACACTTCGAGCATCAGGCAGCAGAGCGAGGTGGAATAGACATATAGATCAAGCCCTTTGACTCCTTCGCCTTCGCCATTTTTATTCTTATATTTATCTTCCGGGCACGTCCAATGCCCATCTGATTCCTGCTCCTTCATGAGCGCCCTCTGGAACTCCTTGTTCCATGCGTCCCAGTTTCCGCCGTTTCCGGAATATCCCTGGAAAAGGGCCTGAGTCTGATAATACCACTGGTAAAGGGCGCGTCCTCCAGCAGCCTGCCAGTCGCATTTCATCAAGGCGCCATTGCTGGTTGTCTCAATCCATTTAAGCCCTGACAGAGCTTCCTTGGACTTGCCCTCGCCGAAAAGCTGGAGACACAGGGTTCCGACTGCAGTCATCGTGGCGCTTGCACCTTTGCCTCCGGTAGGACTTCCGCTATATGCGAAACCTCCGCTGCCGGCATGATAGCTGGTTTTCTTGAGACCTATGCTCTTCCCGGTCTCAATCGCGGTCTCAAGACCTTTCACAGTGCAGCCTGCGGCAAATGCCGCCTTGAGCGCCTGGTAGTTCCAGCCTGCGACAGAAAGATCGGAACGCGGGCCTCCATCAGATTCCTTGTTGGGTGCATTATTATACATATAGTTGTAGCTGCCGAGGGAGTTCTGTCCGGTCACCACTCTTCCAATCGTCTTGTTCATCGCCTCCTCGATCATCGGGATCTTTGTAAGCGCATAGGATTCGGAAAGCGCATATGCCACCATCGCATGGCCATATCCGTTGCCGCCATTGTTGATAAGCCCGTTCGCATCGGTGTTCGATCCGAACTCGATCAGCTTCCTGATCGCCTTGAGTACGCAGGTACCGTATTCCTGCGAGCTCGGGGTCTCGCCGTGCGCCAGGAATGCGAGTGTCGCAACTGCGGTAAGAGCAGGAGATCTTCCGGCGTTCTCGCCCCAGGAC
Source organism: uncultured Victivallis sp. (assembly GCA_964506605.1). Taxonomy (GTDB): domain Bacteria; phylum Verrucomicrobiota; class Lentisphaeria; order Victivallales; family GWF2-50-93; genus GWF2-50-93. The sequence goes on from CAZDNQ010000661.1 coordinate 1,317, forward strand.
CCGTCTGCGTTCTGGTGGTCGCGAAGCCAGTTCAATCCTTTTGACACCGAGCGCTCGGTCGATGAGCTTCCACCGTATTTCCTCAGCGCAGCCACTCGTCCGCCGCGGCTCCTGCCGGCCATGACGCCGGGCAGCACAAGCGGTGAATTCGAAGGCGCTATCGAAAGAACGTTCGACATCGGAACGTCGGGCGAATCTGAAAATCCCACCGACACGTCTGTTGTCGTAGACGCTATGTTCGTGCTCTCAGTCGGTGCATTCGAGGAAGGGCCTTCGACTTCTATGGTAGGATCTATCTGCTCGACCTTCTCCTCGGGCGGCGGATCCGGAAGCTTCTCGATATCCTTGACTTCAAGCTCCTTGATCTCCACCGCGATCTCAGTCCTCGCCTCAGGCGCAGCTACCACGAACGTCATCAGCAGCGCAAGCCCGATTATGTGCAGGCATACTGATATGACCGGCCCGGTCAGATGCGCCTTGATGTCCTCGAAGCTTATCGACTTCGCAGCCATTATGTCTTCATACGTAGGTCCGGCCTGCATCCCACCCTGCTGCTGGTCTTGGGCCTGCTGCTCGTCCTGCGGCGGCATTTCCTGATAGTCCTGGCTCATGTATATACCTCCAAAAATTCTGATTTGTGTTTCTTTTTGATAACATTATATAAGATAAGTTGATAAATGTCAAATAAATGTGGCAATTTTGATAAAATAATTATTTTTTACTAATTTTTATTAGTTATTATATATTTTAACGGGTCTGGAATTTTAAAATCAAACGCATTGACATATATTGATATCCATGAAGACCAATGAAATAACAATCGTCCTTGACAGGCTCAGGAGCGCGCACAACACCGGCAATATATTCAGAATCGCCGACGCGGTCGGAGCAAAGGAGATATTGTGCTGCGGCTATACGCCCTTCCCTCCCCATCCGAAGCTTGCGAAGACCGCAATGGGCGCCGAGCAGACAGTCAGATTCAGGCATTTCGAAAACTCCCTGCTGGCAGTCAGGGCACTTAAGGATGAGGGCATACGGCAGGTGCTTGCGGTGGAGACCGGCCCGGAAGGGACCTGCGCCTGGGAGATGAAATACGAATTTCCACTTGCAGTTGTATTTGGAAACGAGGCTCTTGGAATTCTACCGGAGGCAATTCAGCTTTGCGATGGTATAGTAAACCTGCCAATGTTCGGGTTCAAGAGTTCCATCAACGTCGGCAACTGCGCGGCAGCGGTCCTATACTCCGTGCTTGCATCGGCAAAAAGGACAGGACAGAAACCATGAAGATAGCGCTCAAGGGAAGATATCTCGAAGACATCGCGCCCTACCTCACCCGGGGGAAATTCAAGATCACCGGCAGGAATCCCGAACTGATAATCGTGCACGGCGGCGACGGCGCGCTCCTCGGAGCTGAAAAGGATTTTCCTGGAATTCCGAAATTCCCGGTAAGGGACATAAGGACGGCCCCGCTCTGCGACGAACATTCATCCTATGAAAAAGTCTTTGGCCTCCTCTATGCCGGCAAGGTGCGGAAAACCAGGCTCATCAAGCTTTCCGCGAAATGCGGGAAATTCCATCTGAAGGCGATCAACGACATCTTCATCCACAACGCAAACCCCGTCAGCGCCATCCGCTACAAGGTGCTGATCGACGGCAAGCCATACGGCGAGGAGGTCGTCGGCGACGGCGTCGGCGCGTCAACAGTCCACGGAAGCACCGCCTAC
>CAZDNQ010000662.1:0-3040 GCA_964506605.1 uncultured Victivallis sp.
GATCCTTGAAGAGCCTGTCCGGGGCATCATTCGTCCTCGAATCACGGTAATGGTACGGGTTCCTCACAAACTTCCCGTCCTTTCCGAGCATCGCGTAGTCCACGCCCCAGGTGTCGATTGCGATACCGTCAAGCTTGTGTCCGGCGTCAACCGCCTTCTTCAATGCCGTCTTGATCTCCTTCAACAGCCCTTCAATGTCCCAGAACAGCGAACCGTCCTTGTCCATCGGCCCGTTTGGGAACCTGTGTATCTCGGTAAGATCAAGCTTCCCCTTCTCGAACTTCCCGACTATGCCGCGTCCGCTCGACGCCCCAAGATCAATCGCTAGATATGTAGACATGAAAAACTCCATTGATTGTTTTGAACTAACTGCACTCCTGCGGTTTTGACAAGCAAAACCCTCCATTTCATCTTATTGCAGCCTATGGAGGGCGAGGCTTGTCCGAGCCGGCTGAAGAAATGCAATCACCTTATTTAAATCTTAAACTCAAGATTTCCTTCTTCCCGCCGATACGCCCCGTCGCCGTTTCGCCGATACTTTCTCCTCCATCATCACCACCGCCATGGCGGCGATCCCTTCCTCCCTGCCGCAGAACCCCATTCCCTCAGTCGTAGTGGCCTTGACGGAGACACAATCCACCGACACCGAAAACGCCTCCGCGATCCTCTTCCTCATCTCCGGAACATATTTGGCTATCTTCGGCTTTTCAGCGATGACTGTCGAATCAAGATTGACAAGTTTCCATCCGCCAAGCTGCGGGCTGGAAAGCATCCTGGAAAGGAGCTTCATGCTGTCCGCGTTCCTGAAGGCCGGATCCGTGTCCGGGAACCAGGTGCCGATATCTCCAAGCCCCAGAACTCCGGCAACGGCATCCATGATAGCATGGACCAGGACGTCCGCGTCGCTGTGCCCGAGAAGCCCTTTCACGTGTGGGATCCTGGTCCCGCCGATTATGCAAGGTCTGCCTTCGGCGAACCTGTGGACATCAAAACCCTGTCCTATGCGCAGCGCCATTGTATTTCCCTGTTAGTAACCGTCCAATAAAAGTCTCGTTGAATTTACTCCCCAAAGGAGCGCATGTTTCGTATTTCGACATTTGGATTTCGGATTTGCCTTACAGACTACCATGCTTCCACAGTATAGACGACAACCTTCTCGGCGGCATTACGGCACGCCTGCTGGACGCCGCGCCTCCGCGATATGTCGTTGTCCGCGGCGACCTGGTAGGTGGCTTCGCCGACGACCTGCCGGGTGCTTATCAGAGGTTTTGTGCGTCCCGGCACGATCACTGTGAACTCGAAAAGGATCTTGAGCGCGAACTCAGCAGGCATGTATGTCTGCTCATTGTTCGTGGAGTCAAATCCGATAGAGGTCGTCTTGACTTCCATGATCCTCCCATAAAGCACGCAGTCGGCCTCCTCGACAGTCTTCAGCTTGAGCGAATGGTCTATGTCGAACTGCTCGGCGAGGGCCTGCCGCATGAACTGTGTCGCCATCTGCTCGATCGTCTCGTTCTTCACCGGGGCTATCGCGATCGTCTTGACCTGCGGATGCATCACCGACCCCATCTGGTATCCGCAGCCTGCGGCGGCAACGCAGACGGCGTAAAGCACCGCATACAGGATTTTTGATCTGAATGATTTCATATGGTTATTTTCCCTTTTCTTCAGGTTTCAACAGCTCAGTACTGGCGGCATCCTGCTTCGCGTCCTTGTTCCCGAGGCCCAGGTCCTCTATCGGAAGCATCCATTTACCGTTGCTGTTCTCAGGAACCACAAGTATCTTATCCTTTTCATCCGGCATCTTCTCGGGCTTGTAGGTGACAACATAGTTGCCTTTCCTCTCCACCCCGGAAGGCTTGTATTCCTGGTTCAAATCTGCGAGCATCGTCTCGGCGCTGTCCGAAACCCTGTTGTCTGGATATCCGGTCACGATCTCCTCGAGATACCGCTGCGCCGCATCGTCCTTGTCGCGCCTGTGGTAGAAAGACGCAAGGCCGTAGAGCCTCTTCGCGGAGATGTCGTCGGCCTCCCCGAGGGTCTCCTTCGCCCATCCGACTTCCGGATCGCCAGGATACTTTTCAATTATCTTCCTGAGCATCTCCTGCGCCTGGCGGACATATGTGCCGTCGCCGTCGCCCCTGCGCGCCTTCTGGATGAAGATGCTGGCAAGCTCGAACTCCGCGAATTTCGCCTCCTGCGACCTGGGATGCATCTTCACGATGTCCCTGAAAGTCCTGATGGCCTCGTCGATCTTGTTGTCCTCGATGTATATCTTCCCGAGCCTGAGCCTCATCTCAGGCGCGAACTTCGCAAAAGGCGCATGCCTGAGCACCGCCTCAAAGGTCTCCTTCGACCTGTCCTTGTCCTTGACCCATGGCAGCCACCAGTACACAATATCCCTCCTGCCCTGGTAGAATTTCGTCGCAAGTTCATATTCGCGCTGGACGGTCGCCGGAAAATCCACGCTTGAAGGGAATGCGTTGAGGAGGCTCTCCAGACATTCAAACTCCTTGTACATCAGGTTCGCCTTCCCATAGCAGGCAGCGGCCTTCTGAAGGGCATTGACCTTGAGAACGGTGTCGTCCGCCCAGTGCTCGGCCTCCTTGTAGTCCGCAGCCGCCCCCTTGAAATCCCCCGCCTTCTCCTTTGCGGCGCCCTGGTCAAAGGAAACGCGCGCCTCGGCGTCGCCGGCGGCAAGAGTCCAGCCAAAGGACAGCAGGAGCACGGCAAGCAGAATTCCTGCTGATCCGTTGTTCATCTTACTTTCCGGAATTATGTTCATGGAGACCCCTAAATTTCTCAAAGTGCGTAATTTACAGTCAAAACTCGATTTTTCTAGATATTTCACAGGAGTCTCCCAATAAATATGGAACAATTGGCCCAATAGGGTGTCTAAACACGTAAAATACAAGGTTTGCCATGGCGGCAAGCCATGTTGGAGCTCATAGCCTTGGTCGCCTTTGGCGCTGCCAGAGGCAGGTAAACTTCAGCGTGTCTTTTTTTAACTTTCACACGCCAATGAAACTCGCTCCAACGG
>CAZDNQ010000663.1:0-3033 GCA_964506605.1 uncultured Victivallis sp.
TCGAACTGGGTGTCCACTATCACCTCGGCGATGCTCTTAATCGTGCTCTGGCGCTGGGACAGGCTTTTTATCAGCGACTTGCCCTGGATGAGTTTGCCCTTGATATAGTCCTTTGTCTCCTCGGTGGTGCTGGGGTTTTCCAGCAGGTTCAGATAGAACTGCGAGATCCGCAGCTTCGGGAAGCTGTCGTCCTTCGATATGACCACGTACTTGTCGTCGCGTTTTTCGACGACCACCTCCGGTATGACGAAGATCGGATTGTTGGGTGAAAGGGAAAGTCCGGGGTAGGGATTGAGCGCGCGGATCTCCGCAAGCAGCTCGTTGAGCCTGATCATGGATATCTTCATTTTCCTGGCGACCTGCGGCAGCTTGTTCTGGCCGATCTCCTTCAGGTGCGTCCTGACCATTTCCGCGGCCAGCGACTTCGACTTGCCACGGGCCTTGAGCTGGAGCAGGAGGCATTCCTTCAGATCCCTGGCGGCTATGCCCGGCGGATCGAACGACTGGACGAACTCCAGGACCTTGTCCATCTCCTTGACGCTCACATTTCCTGCGGTTGCGAGATCCGCAAGGTGGCTCCTGACGTAGCCCTGTTCGTCGATGCTTCCGATTATCAGCTCGGCGAGCTCCCTGGTCTTTTCATCGGTGCCTGCCAGCTTGAGCTGGTCCAGGAGCTGTTCCTGCAGGGACGCCTCTTCGGTGAGCGAGTCGAAGAAATGCTGGCGTTTCTCATCGTCGTCGCTGGAGTACTGGCGCACTGAATGCGAAGGGATCAGGAAGTTCTGCCAGGAATCGGAGAGCTGGACAAGTTCGGATATTTCACGGTCGGATTTTTCGGAGTCCCTTGTCTGCTGGGATTCCTCGTTGTCCAGATCCGAAGAGGAGTCCGTGAGGACGTCGCCGGCGAGTTCCTCGCCGCCGGGCTTCTCCTGTTCGAGCACGGGATTCTCCTGCAGTTCCTGGCTGACCTTCATCTGCAGTTCCAGGAGGGGCGCGACAAGGATCTCCAGGGACTGGATCTGCTGCGGTGCCAGAATCTGTTCCTGTTTCAGCTGCTGTGATTGAAATAAGCCCTGATCTGCCATTGTGAAAATTTAAAAACCTGTTATTGTACGGTTCCTTTAAAAATAAAAACGGTCCTTGTCCGTATTGTTGGGATAATATAGCCAATGTTTCCTCTTTTGGCGAGGATGCCAGGAAAATTGCGTCAATACATGTGCAACTGTACAATGACGGTGTCATAAAATGGGTTTCGGGATAACTGTGCTGGGGAGCGGGAGCCGTGGAAACGCGATTCTCGTACATAAAGCCGGCAATGCGCTGCTTGTAGATGCGGGCTTCAGCCGCAGGGAGCTTCTTGCGAGGATCGCGGAGTCCGGGATCGATTCCGGGACCATCCGGGCGCTTCTGATAAGCCATGAGCATGGGGACCATGTGAACGGCGCAAGGCTCTTCTCAGACGAGCTCGGAGTGCCGACATACGTGACCTTCAAGACTGCGGCCTGCCTGGACGGCGCCGGCAAACTCGGGAAGAAGAGGATGCTTTTTGAGACGGGATCGGCATTTGAGATAGCCGATTTCCAGGTGAGGGCGTTCTCTGTGCCCCACGATGCCGCGGATCCGGTGGGATTCGTGATCTCTTCGGACGGGGCCAGGGTCGGAATCGCCACGGATCTGGGGCATATGAATTCCCTGTGCATCCAGAGGCTTAAGGACTGCGATGCGCTGGTGCTTGAAAGCAACCATGACGTGGAGATGCAGAAGAGATCGGACAGGAGCCCGATGCTCAAGAGGCGAAATCTTGGCAAGCTCGGACATCTGAGCAACGATGATGCGGTCGGCGCCCTGGGGGAGCTGGTCACCGCCAGGACAAAGATAGTTTTCCTCGTGCACCTCAGCAGCGAATGCAACGAGTGCGGGATAGTTTCAGAAGCCGCCAGGAAAAAACTCGATGACCTCGGAAGAAAGGATGTCCAGCTGGTTATTGTGCTGCAGGACAAAGCTTCTCAAACATTTTGGGTTTGACGATTTAAAAATCTGCGAAACTGTGCTAAAATAACATTTCTATAAAAATCAGTATTTTAATTGGTGATCCACATATATGGCGGAAGATTTCAAAAAAGACGATAAGGAGAATCTGAAGGCGACACAGCTGTCGTCCCCGATGGCAATACCTGTGGAGACGGAAGACCAGAAAAAGGTGAAGACCAACATCAAGATACCGGCTCCGGCGCCCAAGGGCACCTCTGTCTCACGGACAGACGAGGAATCCGAGTCGGACGAACCGATGACTTCCGAGACCATTTCGATAAAGAGAAGCTCCCTGATCGAGAAGAAGAAACCTGAGGCGAAGGAGATCGTGCCTCCTGAGAAGCGCCTCTGCAAGATCACCTGCTACAAGTGCGCGCAGAAGCTGGACCTTACAGAGCTCGAGCCGTTCTCCAAGGTGAACTGCCCTTCCTGCAACGTGGAGATCATCGTCCCGAAATGGTTTGACAACTACCTCCTTGAGGAGCCGGGCGGAGTAGGCGGCATGGCGATAGTGTTCAGGGCCCTCGACCTCACTCTTGACAGGGAAGTGGCCATAAAGGTGCTGAATCCGGATGTCGCAAGCCAGACCGAGAAATCCCATCTTTTCCTGCATGAGGCGAGGACGGCCGCGACGGTCAACCATTATGCGGTGCTGCCAATCTATACCTGCGGGGAATTCGAAGGCCAGCCCTACATAGTCATGCAGTTCATGGATGGAGGTTCCCTCGACAAGAAGCTCGAGGAGAGCAAGGAGCAGCTGCCTATAAACGATGTAATCAAGTGGGTGAGGGATGTCGCCGAAGGCCTCGACAACGCCCGCAGACATGGAATCATCCACCACGACATCAAGCCCGCCAACATTATGATGGACAAGGACGGGAACGTGAAGATCGGGGACTTCGGAATCGCGCAGGCGATCAGGGATTCCCGTTCGGAGTCGATAGCGAAATTGACCAAGGCATGGGCGAGTCCTCATTATGTCAGCCCTGAAAAAGTCCTTGA
>CAZDNQ010000664.1:0-474 GCA_964506605.1 uncultured Victivallis sp.
CAATATAAAATGACGATGTTTCCGGTGACGTATTATCATTCAGATAATATTGCATAACATGCAGGCCGGTCTTATAGATCAATGGATGCACTTTATGCTGCGGGTCAACTATCTCCGCGAGGGACAACTTTAAGAGATAACTTATCGGAATCCGAATATAATCAAGATCATCTTTGCGAAAAATGAATCTGCTCCAATCCGACCGGCGACCGGCGGACGGATATCTCTTGTCCGCCAGGAGATCATGCTGAAAGATGTTCCCGGCAAGAGCTCCCATTTTATTCCGCGGAAAACGAACCCAACTGTTTTCCCAGATATCTTCGGTATTGGCATCCAAATATTTCTCCAGATCGGTCATGACTTTTCGCGATGTGTCGCCAGCTATCGCTCGTCTCAGCGTATTGGCGTAATAATTGGATTGTTCTATAAAGAGTGGAAGATCTACATTACTCTTGTTCCCAACCACGACCGTTT
>CAZDNQ010000664.1:484-3029 GCA_964506605.1 uncultured Victivallis sp.
GTATCGGAAGGAACAAAGGGCAACGATCCAGCATTTAACCCCAGTCGATCATATTTCACACCAATCAATTCAGCCAACTCTCCGATAAACTTTGGCGCAACATTATCCGGTTTCGTTAGATAATTAACCAGCACAGTGTTTGTGGTGCTCAAAGAATATCTCCTTTTCCCAATAATTTTAATTTTACAGGGAGAGTATAGCTCATCAATGTTTCATTATGATGAAGGATTAGAGAAGATTTGATAAAAGAAAAACACCCCGGAAAACAGCCTGCCAGGGTGTTGTGTTGGAATTTAGGCTGTTCTAGAATGTCAGCCGATTTCGAAACTCTATCTTGTCTTGTTTATACAATATTGACCTCCTTTGTACGCAGTGAAAAGAATTTGTATAAAGGTTAGAATTCCTTGGTATATGTTATCGAACTGTTATCTGTTATCGTAGCTGCACTTTGACGGTTTATATTGCCTGTCTCATCTTTCTTTACAGCACTCTTGCTCCAATTTCCGCCACTTCTGAACGTTCACCGTGCAGTAGCGTCTCATGTCCAGCTATTTTCTCATCCTTGGTTCGACTAAACAAGTTAAGCCGTTGCTGCTTGCGTCCAGATAAGGATGATCGATTTGTTCCGGATCAGCGGTAAAAACAATTTTTGTTCCCTAGCCTACGCGGGTAATCAGGGTTTTGATCATTTGTGGTGAAAGATTTTGCGCCTCGTCGCGGATAATAATAAATTGACGGGGAATGCTTCGGCCACGAATATAGGTCGGAACTTCCATCTCCAGAGCCCTCGTATCGATGAGGTGGTCTATTATTTTGTATTGGCGGTTGTGATTACCAAACAGATATTCCAGATTGTCATATATAGGTTGCATGCAAGGACGAATCTTCTCTTACTTGTTACCAGGCAGGTAGCCGAGATCATTCCCCATCGGCACAATGGGCCTTGTCACCAGAAGGCGGCTGAAACTTTTCCGTTCGACGACTTTCTCTAGACCTACGGCAAGAGCGATAAGCATCTTACCTATACCGGCCCGACCAATCAATTTAACTACTTTGATGTCATCGTTTAGAAGAAGCTCTATAGCCGGACGCTGTTCCTTATTACGGGGCCGAATACCGAAATTAATGCTGTTGCCGTGGAGTAGGGGATAGAACACTCCGCGAAAGTGCCAGCATGGGAAAAAGTACCCCTCAGAGATTAGGGTAACGATGATGGATAAGACCCCAGACAATCCCATAAGTAGGGTAATGAGCTTTATAAGAGGGAACCGGTATATGCAGTTAATCTTTTCCTCGAGCCGTATTCTCTTTCATAGAATGCAAAATATAGGAGGAAATCTCCTCTATCGATTTGCTGGTAGTATTGAGCACCGGGATGCCCATTCTATTGAAAATCGCGTCGGCGCGGCGCACATCGTCTTCACAGCGCTTGAGGGATGCATAATCACTTCCCGGTCGGCGTTCTTCACGGATTAAATGGAGGCGCTGGGGATCAATAGTCAGTCCAATGAGCTTACGTCGGCAATCCCAAATCCTTTCAGAAACACCGCCCTTCTCAAAGTCATCTTCCGTAAGGGGGTAATTGGCCGTGTTTAAGCCGAAGTGCATGGCGAGATAGAGACAGGTGGGGGTCTTACCGACGCGGGATACTCCGATTAGTATAAGGTCGGCCCATTGGAAGTTCTCCGTGTGCATTCCGTCATCATTGGACATGGCGAAGTTGATGGCCGCTATGCGTTTCATGTAAGAACTGGGTTCTGTTATAGCGTGGCTTAAACCTGCTTTACGGAAGGGCGGCACACCCAGTTCCACTGCGAGAGGGTCAATGAAGCAGTCAAGAAGCTCCATGTAAAAGCATTTTCCAGCCTTCAGGATATTACTGATCTCGGGATTCATTATAGTTGCGAAGCAGATAGGACGCGCCCCATCCCGTTCAGCGGCAGCTCTCATCCGCTCGGTCAATACAATTGCACGCTGAGTAGTGTTAATGAGTGGCATGTAAACCTGTTCAAACTTTACAGATTCGAACTGGGAAATGAGACTACGGCCCAAGGCCTCAGCGGTGATTCCGGTGCTTTCAGACACAAAATAGACGGTGCGCTTCATGTCGTTGCCTTCGTTGATAGCGAATTCATTGGAATTATTTTACCTACTTTTATTATTTGTACCACGTGCAGCCGGTCACGTCAACTTGTCACAATCGGAAACAGGTAATCGTTGATATGCACTTTTCGTCTATCAATCGGATAATGAAGGAACAAATAAGATTGTTAAGAAAGAAAAACACCCCGGGAAAAAGCATGCCGGGGTGTTTCGTTTGCTGCTTGGCTCTTTTTAGAATGTCAGCGTCAGCTTATTGATAACCATGTAATCATTTTGTACAATATTTGCAGTGCTTGTCCCTTTGAAGTAATCACCTGCCCAAAGATAACCGGCACCCAGCATATATGTCAGGTTATTGGTTATCTTGTATGTCGCCGTGACATCCAATTCATATCCGTAATCATCGGAGACATAGTTGGCCGGTTTTTCATCGGCTTTGGCA
>CAZDNQ010000665.1:0-3010 GCA_964506605.1 uncultured Victivallis sp.
GACAAGGAGACATTCCCAAATTATGACTATCCCTCCATGAACGGCTATGCCGAATCCAGATATCTCGTCAAGGCCCCGTCAGCAGCTAAAATCACCGAATACACCGCCTATCCCAGGCCTTTCTTCAAGATTCCCAATCCTTCCATCAAGATCCAGGTTACTGACGCATATTATTATCCTCCCACCTCTCCTTATCCCGGCAAGGGGCAGGTTAAAAACCTCGGGGACGCCTTGAACACGAAAAACGGGGTTGATCAATACATGGATCTCATGCGCCACAATTCCGACAGGGGCGGCGTATTGCACTTCGCCGACGGACACGCGATGTTCTATACCAGGGAGGAAGCGCTGGCGGATCTCACATATGACTCATCTGACGCGACTTCACTAAACAATTTCAACATGCCATAGGCCGGAGCTGATATGAAAAGGGAAATTACAGATACAGGAGCCAAGATGCGGGATGCAGGATATCCCGGCATGAGGCTGGACTTTAATATCATGCGCCAGTCATCTGGCATCCTGCATCGACCATCCTTTTTCACTCTTATCGAACTCCTGGTCGTAATTGCGATCATCGCAATCCTGGCCGCCCTTCTCTTGCCGGCACTGAAGAAGGCGAAGGAATATGCAAAATCGTCTGTCTGCCTGAACAACCTAAAGCAGATCGGCATCGGCTTCCAGTTCTACGTAAGCGACTACAACTCATATCTGCCTCCCGTGAACGAGGGGACCGGCTACCGGGGTCCGGAAGGGACGGAGAAGGCCTATGGTATGTGGAACTGCATCGGCCCATACACGGGATTCCCGCAGTGGGGCGGACGTGAATCTCCGCCGACAAGCGCCGATGATTCGGAACACATCAAGTATGACAGCTACTGGGGCGCATACAAGATGAAGTACAAGAAGGTGGCGAACTCGGTCTGGGGCTGCCCCAACGCAAACGAGAACGCCTGTCCCTGGAACGAGCTGTATGGGGAATCAACCTACCTCCAGACGCCTGCAGGCTGGGGTTCCGGAACGCCGCGCGCCTGGTCGAAGCCGAGGCCCTACATGAAAATCACCAATACATCGAAGCTGATCCATGTCGCCGACAGCAATGACTGGCATCTCGCCGCGCCGGCAAATGCGAGGACCGCAGTACCAGGAAGCGCGTTCGATCTGTTCAGGCATTCCATGTCGGTGAACGTACTGTTCGCGGACGGGCATTCCGCCAACTACTCTACGACAAGCGTGAAAAACAGCATCGGCGACGACTTCACTCTCCCATGATTTTCAGCACATAATTATAATATGAAAAGGAGTTCAACATGTCGAAACCTGGAATCCTGCTGATGTCCGCACTATGCCTTTCTATCCTGTCAACGCAGTCCGCTTCGTTCTCCCAGGAACCGGATGCAAATTCGAGGAAGCTGTATGATTTCGAGAAGGACACCCAGGGCTGGTGGACTTTCAAGAAGGAGGCCGACATAGATCTCTCAGTGGCGAAACAAGGCGCAGACAAATCGAATGGCTCCCTCGACATATCATTCTCCTGCGGCGGCGGCAAGTCATATCTCGGTGCCGGAATCGAGACAAAATACGCCATGGGGAAGGATCCATGGAAGAACTACGCAGGAGGACATCTGAGCATCCGGATGAAGGGCGATTCCTCCTTCAACGCCAGGATCGAGCTCAGGTCCAAGGCAAATGGAAGTTTCTCCGTCCCTATGAAGGTCCAGGATTCCTGGGTGAAATACGACATTCCGTTCAACCAGTTCAAATCAGGCGACAAGGTCCTCGACATCAATGAAGCCAGCGTCGATGAGATAGTGATAATTCCGTCGGCGAAGGCGAAGCAGAAACATTCCCTGCTTGTAGACGACATCGTCCTGTCAAAGCAGGAGGTGAAGCTGCCTCCTCCGATCGCGTTCAGCGTCTCCGGTAAAGTGCAGGACTCCTCAGGCAAGCCTGTCGCCGGCGCGAAGGTCATGCTTGACGGGAGATACTCGAAGATAGCTGAAGCCCAGTCCGGGGAAGACGGTTCATTTTCAATTTCCTCGACGACGCAGATGTGCCGGTTCGTGTCAAATCCGCCAATGGACACGGCCGCGGAGCTTGATGCCGTGCTTACCGCCGAGAAGACCGGCATGCTCAATGCGTATTCGCCGGTGAAGCTGGTGGACAAGCTGAACCTCGCCACGTTCTGCCTGGTGCTCCCGATCGCAAAATCCGTAGAGGAGCTCAAGGTCGCAGGCAACAGGTTGAAGACCGCAGGCGGCACCGAGGTCTGGCTGCAGGGAGTCTGCGTGGACAGCCTCGAGTGGTCCGGCTCCGGCGACAATATATTGCAGTCGATTTCAATCGCCATAGACCAGTGGAAGTCCAACTGCATCCGGCTGCCGATGAAGGATAGCTTCTGGTTCGGACAGGAGGACGGACAGAAGGACGGAGGCGAATCCTATAGGAAGCTTATTGACGCCGCCGTTGACACCTGCGCGAAGCGCGGAGCATATCTTGTACTCGATCTCCACCGCTTCGGTTCGTCGCGCCAGGAGCATGTCGATTTCTGGAAGGATGCTGCGACACGCTACAAGAACAATCCGGCAGTCCTCTTCGAGCTGTTCAACGAACCGCATGGCATCTCATGGGAAATGTGGCGCAACGGAGGAGATCTGAAGGATCCCAGCAAGAAGAACGCCGATGTCAACGCCGCCGAGAACAATGAAAAGCAGGAAGGCTCAAAATCTCCGGGAATGCAGGCCATGGTTGACGTTATCCGTGAGACAGGAGCGAAGAACATCATTATCGCAGGCGGTCTTGACTGGGGCTACGACCTTTCCGGCATCATGAACGGATCCGCGCTGGACGACAAGGGCGGCAACGGAATTATGTACTCGAGCCATATCTACCCCTGGAAGAGCGACTGGCAGGGCAAAACCCTTATCGCCGCCGAGAAATATCCTATCTTCATCGGTGAAGTCGGCTGCCAGCCCGAACCCATGCCCTGGCAGAAAGATGGAACTGAAGA
>CAZDNQ010000666.1:0-3007 GCA_964506605.1 uncultured Victivallis sp.
CTTGCATTTATACTTTATCCCCGTACTCAACTTAGCTATGAATCTTCCGAACAAGAGGCAAAGTTCATTCACGTCCGACGCCATTCCGACATCCTCCATGAACTTCATGTTTGAATGGGCGATGACAGTCAAGGTCTTTCCCCTATCCAGGAGGACGCTTGTTGAAATCTGATTCGCCGCCGATATCAGAAGCGCCTTGGCCCTGTCCAATCCACCGAGAGATTCAAATAGGATAAGCCGGTTAACCTCATCGATCTTTTCCAGTATCCTCGACTCATCTTCACATTTGACAAGGACTGCTATCTCACAGGAGGCATGAATGATTGTCCTCATCCTGTCGGGCGAGGCATCTTCCGAAACGGGATTATTCCCTGTTGTAAAATCATTGCATGAACTCCTGTCCGGTGAGTCAGGATGCTCAATAACAAATCTTCTTTGCATCTGATATTTACTGATCAATTTCCCTCCTTTGCCAGATCCCTCAACTGCAGCTCTTGATCTTTTTGCGATACTCGGAAAGGACATCCTTGTTGAGGAGGCTTTTACGCATATGTGCGGATCTGGTCATGTCATATTTGGAATGACTTGTTGATTTAATGGCATGTCCCGGATTAAAAGGACCGGATACCGATACGGCTTCGGAGATTTCAAGGTTGTCATGATTCCCTATCTTCTGGAACTTGCAGGCGCCTTCCCTTACTATTTTTTTATTGACTGATACAATCATAGGGCGTCTGAGCTCCCGGCATAATGTAAGTTCAAGCAATCTTAGAACCTCGCGAAGAGTTGTGTCTTCACGCAAGGCCATATTCATGCGCTTGTTATTTAACAGAACCCACATTTCTTGTCTCCAACCTAAAAACGAGCAGCCTTTCGGCAAGCTCCTTCATTTTGTGTTCTTTTGAAAGCCCACGGCAAATAGCAGCAATAGAGCCAATACCAAAGCAACAGAGATCCATCGGATTCCGGAAGAACTCAGTTCGGTTGTTTCATCCGCCTTGCTTTTTTCAACAAGCTTAAACCCCTTAACCGGTTTAGAGTCGGCTTTTACCTTGGATTCATTCTTGCTTTCCGACTCTTTCTTTTCTTCATCTTTTTTGCTGTCATCATGCTTCTTTCTGTTTTCCAATGATGCGGCAATTTTCGCCTGAAGGCTTTTCCTGTCTGAAACCTGCTGCCCCAAGTCCTTCCCTCCCGCTTGTTCAACGGCGATTTTGAATTTCATGACAAGGTCCGGCGACATGACGCCTGGCATTGAGATTATATTCACCACCATCTGATGCAGGAGTGGATTATTGCAGGTGTGGTCGCAGCAGGCGACTCCTTTTGAAATCACACTCATTGCGTATTCCACGCCCAGAGATTTCTGTATTGAGATATCGGCATTCCAGTAATTTTTTCTTACCGCCTCAAGCATTCTCGCGGTCATCGACTGATATGCCCATGGATTTTCATTACCGAAAAACTCCTTGAGCCCGAGCTGGTATTTGTCCTTGACATAGACATCGAAAAGAGTGTTCCATTGCGCATCGCTTATATTTTCAGGGGTTACGGTCTGCCATCCCCATAAGTTGTCGGTATTCCTGGAAATCGTCCCTGCGCCGGAATAATTCTCCTTCTTCATCGCTTCGATCCAGCGCGGATTGAACATCCTGCTCCTGAGCTCCATGGAGATAAAGTCATCAATCTTCTCCCATTTTGCAGATCCGGCTTTCCTCTGGTTGCTGATATACGAATCTGGCGTTTTGCCTGATAATTTTCTTGCCGCCATGGAAAGGCCGCCCAGATACTGGAACATGTCATCAATGTCGGTAACCCCGTATAGGTTCGATGAACGTGAGTGCATGACCGTGTCAACCGACATCAAATTAACCTCAATTGATTTTTCCGCCTTCACATAGTTCCCGTCTTCACCAAGCGTATGGTTCATGTTAGAAAGATAGACTTTCAGCAGTTCATCATCTTTCTCCCAGATTCCAGAAGCTCCGGCAAGTCTCTTGATTCCGACTCCGTATGATGACGGCGCAGGAGTAAACACCCTGTTTGCGGCTATTGCAGAAGCATCTTCGACAGAATATCCTTCCGCCACGAGGCTTGCCTCTGCCTTATCTGCGTTCTGGCGGAGAAAGTTCTCTATGTCAGTCTGCTTCGATGCGATTTTCGCAGCCTTGTCAAGCATCTTAAGAATATTCCCGAACTGGTCGCGGTACGCTCCCGAAGAAGTTATCATAATATCAATCCGCGGCCTCTTTAAAACATCTCCGGGAATAAGCTTGATACCAGTGACACGCCCGTTTGCATCCCATTCCGGTATCATTCCAATCAGATTGAGTATAATGCTTTCATTGACACCCTCGTTACGAATGGTCTCACCCGCCCATAATACGACAGCGATTTTGCTGGGATACTTTTTCTCTTTTTCGAGTTTTGCCTTGAGTAGGTCCTGAACCGTTTTTTCAGCAATTTTATAGGATGCTTGAGTCGGGATCTTATCCGGATCAAAACCGTAAAAGTTCCTGCCGGTGGGCAGGCAGTCGGGATTTCTCACAGGATCACCTGATTCACCGCCAGGGATATATTTTCCGCTCAGAGCATTAAGCAAGTTGGAAGTTTCATTTTCACCCGACTTAATTAACAGTCCCCTGATCTTTTCAGCAGATACGGAAGGATTGTTTTTCACTATCAGCGCAGTCATGTCATCCAGTCCTTTTCCAGACGGGGATACGCCGAATGAATGGAGTCCGTATGGCATGGCGGAAGTTTTCAATTGGTCAATATAGTCATCGACAAGCTCAATGCTTTCTTTGGAAAAATCAGCAATCTTCAATTCCTTGTCCAACCCCGTGGTTGACACAGCATCCCTGATTTCAGTGAATTTACCTTCGCGCAAAGCAGGATCCGAACTCTGGTAGGAACTTATCTTCTCCTGCAGTTTCATGAGTTCCGGAGCTACGCCGGCCTCGGACAGTACAGGTGTCAGATGATCGATGATCACTGCCGCGCCACG
>CAZDNQ010000667.1:0-2998 GCA_964506605.1 uncultured Victivallis sp.
AGAAGCCTGTAAGCGGTCATGCCCATATATCCTCGTCGAATGCTGCCGGTGCAATCAGAGGACTTTCTGAACTGGGATTCTTCGACCACGCCAGCAAGTTATATTCCGAAAGGATGCAGGCGGGCGAGAAAACTCCGCCACCTCCAAAGGATGCGGTTGAATTCGGCAAGGAAAAGCGCACAAGCATCAGCCCCCCGTCCGTTTCCATCGAGATTACGGTCAACGACGAGTACTGGTACACATACTATAAAGATTCATATCCGTGGAACAGCAGATCTCAGGAGATGATTCGTTCGATAAGAAGCTCCCTTGCCTATTTCAGCAGGGGGCGCAGCCTGATAGATGAACTGACCGGACAGGTGGACAGCCGGGAATAGCGGAGGCGTGAACTGAAAAAATCTAAATCACCATCGGGGTGAAGAAAGGATGATATGGGAAGGAGCATGGCAGTTGTTTCGGCTTTCTTGATGTGTGTGATGGGATGCCAGTCAGATACGAGATGGCAGGATATGAACACAGTGGCCGACCTTGCGTCGGAAAAGACTGCAAGGAAGGTCAGCAGTCTTTTTAAGAACAATTTCACTCTCAAGGGGGTTGTCGTAAAGGTGGAGGATCATCCGGTTTCCCCGCTGTCATCATCCGGAATCCACGGCATAACATATCACGTGGAATACAAGCTAGACGGGCCGTTGTCCCCGACGCCCGGCATACTTAAGGTTGAATCAAAGAAATATATGCTTCCGATAACAAGATGCGGAATGATTCCGGAACTGAAGGTAGGGGACGAGGTGGAGATAACAGGCTGGATTGAAAAACCAGCTGCGAAAACTGAGAATCCCGGTCCGGATTCGCGTACTGGTAATCCATAGATGAACAAGGAGGACGTATGCCAGAGATAGAATTGTATGATTCAGAGGGCAACTACATATACGGAAAACTCAAACCTGGTGGAAAGATCGAACTCTATGACGTGAAGGGGAATTATATCTATGGCGACTTGAAGGCAGGAGGCAAGATTGAGCTATATGATTCAAGTGGTGGATACATATACGGAGATTTGAAGTCCGGAGGTAAAATCGAACTTCATGACTCTAAAGGCAACTATATTTATGGGAAGGTGAAAGACTAGTGCAAGTACCTTCTGGTGAATATCTTGCCGTAAATCAGAATCCGGAGGGATGGATTGCCCACATGATTATCTGGAGATAATAAGCTTTTCCGGGAAGATTCTACCATGGTGGATCGTTTACGGAAAAGATTTGATTTTGCATAACCCGCATAAGGACTGTAGGTTACCGGCAAAGAACCAATATGGAAGGGGGTTTTCAATGACCAAAAGGGATTTTGCAGTTAGAATTGCATCGGAACTCCGCTTGAACCAGGCTCCGGTTGCGGAAGTCGTCCAGAAGACACTGGACTACATCTCCGACGAACTGGCCGCAGGGCATACAATAGAGCTCAGGAACTTTGGTGTGTTCGAGGTCAGGGTTCGAAAGGCTAGGAAGGGGAGGAATCCCAACAAGCCCGAGAACGAAGTAATGATTCCTGAGAGGTGCATCGTGAAATTCCGGGCCGGAAAGGAACTGAAGGACAGGGTGGAGCAAATAAGGCCGGAGAAACTGAAGAGATAGAGATAAGGAATTGCCATGGCTTCGGAATTTTGCCCCTCATGCAGGGAACTCAGGAACATGCAGGTGTCGATTTCTGAAAAGATTTGCTGTGATGAGATTGTAATTGTCCGCTCATACCATTGTGAAACATGTAATTGTTTCGTGAGGAGCGAGGAAATCGGAATATCCGGCGATGGCATGAAAATTACCGGAAGAAAAAGGGAAAAGGCAAATCAAAAACACAGATGAATTCATCGGAAGACAATACTTATACCGAGTCGGTCTCAAAACTATTGACACTGGGAGAGCCTGAACAGTTCAGTGGCGACTGGAGCGACTATTCCGCAATCGGCCTCAGGTCTGAACACATTCCCGAACTCATCAGGATGGTCTGCGACGACAAGCTGAATTTCTCGGATACAGAGTCGATCTCGGTTTGGGCCCCTCTTCATGCATGGCGTGCGCTGGGGCAGATGAGGGCGGTATCGGCAGTAGATGCCTTGCTTTCCCAGCTTTACCTTGTCGATGAGAACGATGATGACTGGATGACCTCCGACTATCCCCGTGTATTCGGCATGATAGGGACTCCGGCGATCCCTGCGCTCTCCGCTTATCTCTCCGATGAGAAGAAAACTCTTTTCTCCAGGATATGCGCCATGCACTGCCTGGAAAAGATCGGCGAGATGGAACCTTTGGCGAGAAAACAATGCGTTGACATACTGGCCGGCAACCTCCGCAACTGCGAGCGGCAGGATCCTGCCCTGAACGCATTCCTGATACTCTACCTCAAGGAACTGAAGTCCGTCGAATCCATAGATGCAATACGTCAGGCGTACCTTTCGGATTCGGTTGATATAGATGTCCTCGGAGACCTTGAGGATGTCGAGATCGAACTCGGATTGAGATGCGCCCGTTCAACTCCTCGCCAAAAAATGACACATCTGCCGGATTTCGATATCTTCTCCAGGCTGGGCATGGAAGACGATGATGACAGCGTCCCGTTCGTGAATACCAGCCGCAAAACCGGACGCAATGATCCCTGCCCATGCGGAAGCGGTAAGAAATACAAGAAATGCTGTCTGAAATAGATACGGCGGACGACCTAACGACCCAAATGTTCTGGAATCCCGAGG
This sequence comes from uncultured Victivallis sp., assembly GCA_964506605.1. Lineage (GTDB taxonomy): Bacteria > Verrucomicrobiota > Lentisphaeria > Victivallales > GWF2-50-93 > GWF2-50-93. The sequence goes on from CAZDNQ010000667.1 coordinate 2,744, forward strand.
TAATGGAGTAAAACTTATATAAATCTTGTCTTTTGGATTTTATTAACAATCCGAAGTGGATAGATTATCCAAAATCCAACTCTGTAAGGTTTCTCATATGTCCGCACCGCAGGAAGTAATGAAACTTGTCGAACGCTTCAAAGACAACCGTGAGGCTTACGTTTCCGATGACTACAAGGAGACACGGCTGAGGATCGAATTTCTGGATCCGTTCTTCAAGGCCCTCGGCTGGGACGTGAACAACAAGAAGGGCTA
>CAZDNQ010000668.1:0-2993 GCA_964506605.1 uncultured Victivallis sp.
CTAGTCATACCGGTAGCCTTCTCGGTGATGCAAGGCGATTTCAATATGTTCCAGCTCTTCTTGCTTAAAACAACTCCGCCCTCTGCTTTTGGAGCAACCGGCTTCTTTGATGCGACTTTCTTTTCTTTTTTGAATATGTTTATAGCCATATTATTCTCCTAAAAATGTCTTCTTAATCTCATCTACTCCTTCCTTGGTCGTCAACAAATATTTGAATGTGAGAATGTCCAAGCAATTCAAATCCTTGGCTTGGATAGTCTTGGTCTTGGGAATATTCCTCATCGCTAGAATCACGTTTTTGTCCAGTGTCGGCAAGACTACCAAGCAGCTCTGGACGATGCCGGCGCTCTTCAACAACTCAACGGCCTGCTTTGTCTTTGATTCTGATACCTCAAAATTATCAACAGTAACGAACAATCCCTGCTTCTGCTTTTCCGACAAGGCGATGAATAATGCCTTCCTCTTGATGTTCTTGGGCAATCCTTTCTTGAAGTTCCTGTCTTTGGTCGGTCCGTGGGCGACGCCTCCACCAACCCATAAGGGCGATGTGATAGAACCAACCCTTGCTCTACCGGTTCCTTTCTGCTTCCATGGTTTTATTCCACCTCCGGAAACTTCAGCCCTGTTCTTGGCGTGAGCGATAACCTGCCTCCTATTCGCAGTCTGGGAAGTTATAACCTGGTGCAACAAATCAGAGTTCATCGGAACTTCGAATATCTCTTTCGGCAAATCAACTTTCACAATTTTTATTGCCCTCGCTTCTTTAGTTTTAACAGCTGCTTTTGCCATATTATTTTGATCTAATTTCCAAAATAGTTCCTCTTCGTCCGGGAACTGCGCCTTTGATGGCTATCATGTTGTTCTTAGAATCGACTTTAATTACTTCCAAATTCTTAACAGAAATCCTATCGCTGCCCATTCTTCCCGGCATCCTCCTGCCTAGCAATACTCTCGGCGGAGTAGCACAACCGACAGAACCGATAGTCCTGTGTTCGTGCTTATTGCCATGAGTTGAAGAAAGTTTTCCGGAAAATCCCCACCTCTTCACACCTCCTTGGAATCCCTTTCCTTTGGATGTTCCGGAAACCTTTATTATATCTCCTGGCTCGAATAATGAAGCCGATATCTTATCGCCAACTTTGAAGCTATTAATGTCTACCCCTCGGAATTCTTTCAAGTGCCTAAACGGGGTCCCTGACTTCTTAATCTTCTTTTCCGGCAATTTCTCAAATCCGATCTTAATGGCTTCGTATCCGTCTTTATCCTTGGTCTTGATTTGTAAAACATCGCATTCTCCAGCCGTAACCAAAGTAACAGGGACTACCGTTCCGTCAGCATTAAACAACTGCGTCATTTCAATTTTCTTGGCTATTATGCATTTCATAGTTTTACAATCAAAAACTGGGCAACCAGCCCAGTCAGACTAGTAATCACGATATTTATTTTACTTTAATTCTTTGAAACCAAATCTTTAATTTAATAAACTTACAGGATACTCTTGATTTCTGTATCTACACCGGCAGGAAGATTAAGCGACTTTAATGCCTCAACTACCTTCTGGTTCGGATTCAAGATGTCAATAACCCTTTTATGTACTCTCATTTCAAATTGCTCCCTTGCTGATTTATGGACAAATGTTGACCTGTTTACGGTAAATTTATTTATCTCTATCGGTAACGGAATCGGTCCAGAAATTTTTACTCCGTTTCTCAAGGCCATCTCGATTATCTGCTGAGCACTCTTATCTATCACTTTGTGATCATAAGCACGCAACTTTATTCTCAATTTAGGAGTATTTTCAATTTTTTTAAGGGCTGCTGACATCTTATTGAATCTTTACTTTATAATCTTAGTAATAACTCCGGCACCTACCGTCTTTCCTCCTTCTCTGATAGCAAAACCTTGCTTCTCTTCTAGAGCGACCGGAACAATCAGCTTTACTGTAACATCGACTGTGTCTCCAGGCATAACCATTTCTGTTCCCTGAGCCAAAACTACATCACCAGTAACATCTGCTGTTCTGATGAAGAACTGAGGCTTGTATCCAGAGAAGAACGGGGTGTGCCTTCCACCTTCTTCCTTTGTCAAAACGTAAATCTGGGCTGTAAATTCTGTATGAGGAGTGATAGTTCCCGGCTTAGCCAAGACCTGCCCTCTTTCAATATCTTCCTTTTTCAATCCTCTCAAAAGAATACCGACGTTGTCTCCGGCCTGTCCTGTTGACAATGACTTATTGAACATTTCGACTGAAACGGCTGTCGTCTTCTGTGTCGGCTTAATACCAATAACTTCAATTTCTTCATTAGAATTAACAATACCTCTTTCAATCCTTCCTGTAGCGACCGTGCCTCTTCCTTCAATCGAGAAGACATCTTCAACGGCCATCAAGAAAGGCTTGGCTGTGTCTCTAACAGGTTCGGGAATATATTCGTCAAGCTTGTCCATTAATTCAAGAACTTTCTGTACCCAAGGGTCATCGACTGAAGTTCCTTCCAAAGCCTTAAGAGCAGATCCTCTTATCACCGGCACCTCATCACCGGGGAAATTGTATTTCTTTAATAACTCTCTGACCTCGCCTTCAACTAGGTCGATCATTTCCGGGTCATCAACCATGTCGCATTTGTTCAAAAATACGACTACAGACGGCAAACCTACTTGGTGAGCCAATAGGATGTGCTCTCTTGTCTGAGGCATAGGGCCGTCAGTTGCAGCAACAACCAATATTGCTCCATCCATCTGAGCAGCACCGGTAATCATGTTCTTAATGTAGTCAGCGTGTCCTGGGCAGTCAATGTGAGCATAGTGCCTCTTGGCTGTTTCGTACTCCAAGTGAGAAATATTAATAGTAACACCTCTTGCTTTTTCCTCGGGAGCCGAGTCGATCTGATCAACTGACTTCTCGGATACTTTGCTGCCGCCCCTTAGAGACAAACAGTGTAATATTGCCGCGGTTAAAGTAGTTTTGCCGTGGTCGACGTGACCGATGGTTCCTA
>CAZDNQ010000669.1:0-2984 GCA_964506605.1 uncultured Victivallis sp.
CATTGAAAGGATTCTTCTCCGACCTGCAGTCCCTGGGCGGCTTCCCAGCGAGGAGGAAGTACAGGACTGCGGCGGCGCTCCAGACGTCGACCTCGGGCTTGGAATATTTGTAGTTGAGGAGCTGCTGCCTGCACATGAAGGCTATCGAACCTCCGACCGAACCCGTCTGCGTATATCCTGTCCTGCCTGCCATTCCGTAGTTCTTCGCCAGTCCGAAATCTGAGACCTTGACAGTCAGCTCGTAAGCCACCGATTCTCCGTTTCTCCGATTCTCCGTTTCATTTCCATTCTGTCCTCTGCCGTTTGTTGTCTGCATTTTATCCGACAGCAGTATGTTCTCCGGCTTGATGTCCCTGTGGATCAGGCCGAACCCCTTTCCGTATGTGCCATCGCTCATCTTCACCATGGGGACTTCCACGTTGTGCGCGTATTCAAGGCCATCCAGTACCTGCACGACGATTGAGCAGGCGTTCCCTGGGGGAAGCGGGCCTTGGCCGGATGCAAGCTCGTTCAAGCTTCCTCCTCTGCAGTACTCCATCGTTAAGTAGAAGATATCCAATGAGTTTCCGCTGCCGGTGACTTTCACGATGTTCGGGTGGCTGAGTATCTTGCTGTTCTCTATTTCGCGCTGGAAGCGTTCGAGCGTCCTGGCTGAACCGATGAGCTTAGGATCAAGGATCTTCACGGCCTCCATGGACCGGTCGATGTCGTTCCTGGCGAGATAGACTGTACCGAGCCCGCCTTTTCCGAGCAGGCGTACAAGCGTGTGCGAACCCAGCCGGGTGCCGCTCATGTCGAGATTGGCCTTTGTCGCCTTGAGTGCCATTGTTGCCAGTCCAGAAGTTTTCCGTATTATTGGATAATATAATATGCCGTGGGAATAATGCGTATTATATTATGGGAAAACAGATGATTGGATGAATGGAATATTGAGGAGGCAAGGAACGGCAGAATGTATTTGCCCGTTCATCCAGACGTACAGCATTCCATTTACGCGAAAATAGGATTTCATATGCCGGACATCAAGTTCAACTGCACGAAATGCGGTGCTGAGATCGAGGCCGAGGCGACACTTGCCGGCAAGATCATACAGTGTCCCAAATGCAGGCAGGCCCTGAAGGCCCCTGAAAACATGATGGCTCCCGGCATGATGCTCGGAGGATACGAGCTCTGCATGCTGCTGGGCAAGGGAGGCATGGGCGAAGTATGGCTTTCCACCCAGAATTCCATGGAAAGAAAGGTCGCCCTGAAAATACTCAGCCCGTCCCTTTCAAAGGATCCAGACCTGATCGCGAGGTTCGTCAACGAGATGAAGATGATCGCGAAACTCGACCATCCTGGCATTGTATCGGCATATGACGCAGGAAGCGCCGACGGACTCTATTATCTGGCGACTTCCTATGTCGAGGGGGAGACGCTCCAGGAGATACTGGATTCCGGCAAGGTGTTCGGGGAGCGTGAGGCGCTCCTGATCGTCAGAAAAGTCGCGGAAGCCCTGTTGTATGCCTGGGACAGGCACAAGATATTGCACCGTGACATCAAGCCCGCCAACATAATGATCGAGCACGGCGGCGCCGTCAAGCTCATGGACATGGGCATATCAAAAAGCCTCAATGAGGACGCATCCATAACCATGACTGGAATAATTGTCGGAACTCCATACTACATGAGCCCCGAGCAGGCGAAGGCCGACAGGAACATCGATCTCAGGTCCGACATCTATTCCCTGGGCGCAACCCTCTACCATATGCTGACAGGTGAACTTCCTTATACTGCGACCAACGCAATGGGAATACTTGCCAGGGTAATTTCTGAGCCGGCCACGCCAGTAACCCAGATAAAATCCGATATTTCTCCGGAATGCGAGGCCCTCATCTCCAGGATGATGTCCAAGGGCAGGAAGGAGCGCCAGGTCTCATGGCAGGAGGTGATAGACGACATTGACAATATACTTGATGGCGAGCCCGGATTGCCGGCGTTTATTGGAAGGAAATGGAACGAGTCCGGCATGAGGATGAAAGTTGCGACAGTCATAATTGCGATCTTCGCAGTCCTGGCATCATGCCTGATGATCATGTGGAGCCATCACCGCAAGGCATATTCTCCGGACGAGGAGCTTCTGGCTATCGCCAACGAGGATTACATAGAGCCCGCCGGCATGGACAAGGCATCATCAGTTGCCAGGACAGTGGCTTCCTCCACTCCGGCAAAGCTGAACAAGCCTGCAGAGGTGCAGAATAAGCCTGTGGAATCCGGAAGGCAGGTTTCTCCGCCCCAGACAGCACAGGTGGACGGCGGAGAGAAGATCTTCAGGGGGGCTGGCGGTATCTGTATTGCCACGCTTGCGAACAAGCTTGGCATCTCACAGAAGGATGCGGACAAGCTGGTGCCTGTCATAAAGGAATACTTCCGGGATTTGAAACAGCTGCGCGACACCAAGCCGGCAAAAGGCTCTTTTATTCTTGCCGAACTCAGGGAGAAGATCGACAAGATCTCCAATGATACCAGGACGAAGGCGGAGGCTGTCGTGCCGAAGGACAAGGCGGCAAAGCTCGTCGAGTTTCTCGAGGAGGAGAGGAAGGCCGCGATACGCAACAACCTCCTGCATCCAGGTGAAGCCGCCGCCGGCAGGTGAACCTGTTTTGAGATCCGACAAATTCTGGGAGCCTTCCATCCATTCCTTAAATTGAAACGCTTGATGTATACGTGTAGATTGAGCGTTTGTGTATTGCTAATACTCTCGAGATAATATGGAAATCCAAAACAACGGAGGACGGGTTTTCATACCCGCCATAGATAGAGTGCCGCGGGTTGGAAAACCCGCGCCCCGTTGAAAAGAAAATTCATCGACACTGTTATGTGACGATTAGTAAATGCGATGGGGAAATGTGGATAAGAGAATGCTTAGGACGATATTGATGCTGGCGGCTGGACTCCTTGTCCTGATTTTCTTTATGTGGTTGGCTTCTTACTTCTTTCCGGGA
>CAZDNQ010000670.1:0-2984 GCA_964506605.1 uncultured Victivallis sp.
AGGGCGATCACCGTGAATGAAGCACGTCCGAAGCCCGAGCGCGACAGCCGTGGCGGCGGATTTGGCGGCGGCTCACGTGGTGGAGACCGCGGTGGATTTGGCGGCGGCGGCGCAAAGAGGCGCTTCTAGTCCAGTCATAACTGCAAGAACCGGAAAGTGAAAACTTTCCGGTTCTTTTTTTTTTACATTTTTCGGGAATCAGGGTGAAATATCATTCTATGGAGATCTTCACCTGGCAGTGGAAGACATCACCTGGCAGAGAGGTCATTATCCCTTCCTTGTCCTTGAGCGCAGGCTTGCCTGTCCTTGATGAGGCTATTCCGAACCAGGGCTCTATGCATATGAAAGGGGCGCCGCTTGGCTTGGACCATATCCCCATGTAGGGGAATCCCTTGAACTCTACCTTTATCTGCCTCTTGTTCCTGCTGTTCTTCAGGATCACGTGCTGGGATTTCATCCCCTTGAGGATGACTGCATCCCTCTCGAAAAGCTTCTGGGACAGCGGCACGATGCTGTTGTTGTCCAAAAAAGGCTCCTCCGTGGTGAGGAGCCCGTTCTCCAGGATGGTCCTCTTCAATGTCTCCTTCTTCTCGAAGACCAGGAAATAGTCCTCCATCTTCTCGCCCGGAAGAAGTGGACAGTTGAATCCAGGATGTGCCCCTATTGAAAACCACATCCTCGTGACGTCCGTGTTGCAGACGTCATAGGACATCTCGATTGAGTTGCCTGTGAGCTTGTAGGATATCATGAGCTTGAAGCTGAAAGGGTATTTCTTCATCAGATCGGCTGTGTTTTCCAGCTCGTATGACAGGAAATCAGCCCTCTGTTCGACAAGCGCGAACTCCATGTCCCTGGCGAATCCGTGCTGGGTCATTATGTATTCCTTCTTCCCGACGGTGTATTTGTTGTTGACAAGCTTGCCGACTATCGGAAAAAGCACCGGTGCCCTTCTTGCCCAGAAAGACGGATCACCCTGCCACAGATATTCACAGCTGTCGCCAGCCTTCCTTATGCTCGCCAGCTCCGCCCCATTGCTGTCGACCTTTATCTCCAATGAACTGTTTTTGATAGTAGAAATCATTTTCCATGTACCTTGATGTTATTTATGCTTGAGCCCGAGCAGGCGTACCCCGGCGTCCCTCAGCGTTTCCTCCCTCTTGGCGAAATGGAAGCGGATCATATGTCTGACGGGATCCTTGAAGAAGCTCGAACCAGGAACTGCGGCAACCCCTATTTCCTTGACCAGCCACTCGCAGAACTTTACATCGCTCCCATGCCCCATCTCCGAAATGTCCACCATCACATAATAGGCGCCTTGAGGAAAGGTGTAATTTAATCCTGCTTTGTCCAAATACGAAAGAAAAATATTGCGTTTTTTCGTATACTCCTCCTGCAGTTGGACATAATAGCTGTCTGGAAGACGGAGTGCGGCCACTGCCGCCTCCTGGAGCGGTGCCGGGGCGCCTACCGTCAGGAAATCATGCACCTTCCGCGCCTCGTTGATGATCCTGGCCGGCGCAATGATATATCCAAGCCTCCAGCCGGTTATGGAATATGTTTTCGACAGTGAACTGCAGGATATCGTCCGTTCGAACATCCCCGGAAGCGAAGCCATATAGGTGTGAACATATGGCTTGTAGACAATATGCTCGTAGACCTCGTCCGTGATCACGAACGTGTCGAACTCCTTTGCGAGCTTCGCAATCAGCGTGAGCTCCTTCCTCGTGAACACTTTCCCGCTCGGGTTTGATGGATTGCACAGGATTATCGCCTTCGGCCTCTGCTTGAACGCCCTGCGCAGCTCATCGGGATCAAATGTGAAGTCGGGCGGACGAAGTCCGACATAGACCGGAATAGCCCCTGAAAGGATCGTGTCGGCGCCGTAGTTCTCATAGAAAGGCGAGAAGATTATCACCTTGTCGCCGGGATTGCAGGTCGTCATCATCGCGACCATCATCGCCTCGGTGCTGCCGCATGTCACCACTATGTTCTCGTCAGGATCTACCGGGATCCCCATGAAACGCGACTGCTTCTCCGCCAGCGCCTCGCGGAACCTGGGGGCGCCCCAGGTGACTGCGTATTGATGAGGTCCCTTGTACACGCATTTCTTCAGCGCGTCAAGGAGCTTTTTCGGAGGATCGAAGTCGGGGAACCCCTGCGAAAGGTTGATGGCTCCGTACTTGTTCGAAAGCCGGGTCATCCCGCGGATCACCGACTCGGTGAAATTGTCCAGTCGTCTGCTTGTCGTTGGCATTGTATCCTCAAATAAATAAGAACGATAATGCAAGAACATGCCTTACGGCGCTCGTTCGCCTATGGCGAATTAACTACGGGCGATTTGATTTCTTCCTTGGTTTTTCTGATTTCGTCCTGAGCTCCTTCGTGCCCAGCCAGTCGAAGAGGGTCGGCTCGCTGGATTTCTCAGTCTTCTTCTTTTCCTTCTTCTTCAGATGATGTTCCGCCAATGCCGGCTGTCCCGCCTCGGCGATCGCGTTGTTCTCCAGGTTTTCCAGGATCTCGTTGGCCCTGGTGATGACCTCCTTCGGAAGACCTGCGAGTTTCGCAACATGTATCCCGTAGCTCCTGTCGGTAGCCCCCGGCACTATCTGCCGCAGGAATACGATCTGCTCGCCGTATTCCTTGACAGCCACATTGTAGTTCTTAACCCCTTTGCAGGTCAGGGCGAGCTCTGTCAATTCATGGTAATGCGTAGCAAAAAGAGTACGCGCCTTGGCCGACGGGGAATCGTGGAGGTATTCCGCCACCGCCCAGGCGATGCTTATGCCGTCGAATGTGCTTGTCCCGCGTCCGATCTCGTCGAGGATCACAAGGCTTTTCCTGGTCGCATGGTTGAGGATGTTCGCAGTCTCCAGCATCTCCACCATGAACGTGCTCTGTCCGCGCGAGATGTCGTCGACTGCGCCGACCCTGGTGAATATCCGGTCGACAAGCCCGATCCTCGCGCTCTGCGCCGGAATATACGA
>CAZDNQ010000671.1:0-2965 GCA_964506605.1 uncultured Victivallis sp.
TATACCACTAGCCCGATGAAGAACACCAGCGCCTCAAGCCTGCTGAAATGCCTGTCCAGGAAGAACAATACAAAAAGAAATGTCGCCACTAACATTACGGGCACATCGAACCGTATCAGCTGCTTCTGCACCTTGAGAGGACGGATCAGCGCGGACAGGCCAAGTATGAAGGCAATGTTGAAGATGTTGGAACCAATGACGTTTCCAATGGAAATCTCGCCGTGGTGGCTGACTGCGGCATCAATGCTGACGACAAGTTCCGGGCAGCTCGTGCCGAACGCCACGACGGTGAGTCCGACGACAAGAGGGGTCACTCCGGCCTTGACTGCGAAGCTGGCGCCGCCGCTCACAAGCCACTCTGAGCCGTAGTACAGGAGTACAAATCCCGCAACAATTAGAATTGTCTCAATCATGGAATGAGAATCCAAGGATTAAGGTAGGTACGGGCTTTAGCCTGTACCATTTCTTAGACTTTAGGAAGGTACAGGCTGAGGCCCGTACCTACTTGACAGCTTGTCACTTTGCAGCGACCGCAACCTGGTTGTCTTCCTTCTGGTCCGCCGTAAGGTTGAGACCCAGCCTCTTGTGCCATATCGAGATGATCGGTGTGGCGATGAAGGCCGAGGAATATGTTCCGACAACTACGCCGACAAGCATCACGATCACGAAGTCCTTGAGGTTGTTTCCGCCCATTATATACATGATGAGGGTCACAAGGAAGACGGTGAACGATGTTATGATGGTTCGGCTCAGGGTCTGGTTGATACTGAGGTTGAGGATATCCTTGTATGACTTGTTCTTAACCAGCCCGACATCCTCCCTTATCCGGTCGAACACGATGATGGTGTCGTTGACGGAATATCCGAGGATGGTCAGGGCCGCAGCCACGACCTGCATTGAAATCTCACCGTTGCAGAAGACCACGTAGAAACCAACAGCGATTATTATGTCATGTATCAGCGCGATCATTGCGGCGCAGCCGTAGGCGAATTCAAACCTCAGCGACAGGTAGATTATCATGCCGATGATCGAAAATATGAACGCCATCAGGGCTTTTTTCGTGAACTCCCAGCCGATAAGGCCGCCGATCGTGACTTCCTCTCCGCCTTTGAACTCGGCCTTCGGGAACGTCTTGTTCAGGATAGTCAGTACCTGCTCATGGGCGTTGATGTCCTTGACCTTGGATTCAACCTGTCCTTTTACAGGAGGAATTACAATTTCTATGATCTTGCTGTTCTGGACAATGTTCGTCTTGTATGTCACCTTCGGCGCCGGGAATCCAGCCTTTACAAGTTCATCGGACACGGATGTCTCGAGAACCCTGTCCTTGTATTCGTAGGTGACCAAGGTACCACCGGTGAAATCAATACCGAACATCGCCTTGCCCTTGTAGCAGCACAAACCTATGAAGACAACCGCAAGAATTGTCGTCGCCGGCAGCATGACCCTGCTCAGCTTCAGGAAATCGATGTTGGGACGCGAGAAGAACTTCATCATCGGGAGCGTCCTGAACTCAGTATATTTCGCCATGATGTCGAACAGCAGCCTGGTTACGAAGAGGGACGTGAAGAGGTTCAGCGAAATACCAATCGTAAGAGCTATCGCGAATCCCTTGATGGCGCCGGTACCCTGCCACATGAGGATGATACCTGTCAGGATAGTTGTCAAATTGGAGTCGAGGATTGTCAGGAACGCCCTTTCGAATCCGGTCTCCACCGCGCTTGCAAGCGTCTTGTTGTTCTCGAGTTCCTCTCGGATACGCTCATATATGAGGACGTTCGCGTCGACAGCCATACCGATTGTCAGGATGATACCTGCGATACCCGCGAGGGTCAGGGTACAGTTGAACGCCGAGAAACCTCCAAGGAGCAGGACGATGTTGAGAACAAGCGCGACATTCGCGACAAGTCCGGCCTTCCTATAATAGAACACCATGAAGAGGAAGACCATTATGAAGGATACCAGTCCGGTCATAAGGCTGTTCTTCAGAGCCGCCTCGCCCAGGGTGGGATCCGTGTCGAATACTCCTTGTACGTCGATCTTGACGGGAAGGCTTCCGCTGACAAGCGCATTTGATATGTTTTCGGCCTCCTCCTTTGAGAACTGTCCGGTGATCTGCGCCTGGCCGCCTTCGATTGCGCCCTGGATCGTCGGTGCCGAATACAGCGTGCCATCGAGGATGATGGCAAGCTGCCTGTGGACGTTCTCCCTGGACACCTTTCCGAATTCCTTGGCGCCTGTAGCGTTGAACGAGAGATGGATGAGCCTCTGTCCGAACTGGTCCATGGAAGGTCCGGCCGAGGTTATGTTCTTTCCTGTCATTTCAGGCCTTGCCTTGATGAGATAGACGAGGGTCTCGGGCTTCTTGCCCTGCCTCATCTCGACCATCTTCATCAGCTTGTAGCCGTTCGGCGGGGAATATTTCGCCCTGTCCTCTTCCGGAAGCGAGCGGTATTCGGCGATCTTCTCCTCGTTGTTCGGATGGACTAGGCAGAACTCGAGCTTCGCGGACATCTTGATCAGGTTGAGGAGCCTCAGCTTCTCATCCCTGTTCACGATCGGGGCCTTCAGCGAAATATAGTCGGCGCCTGCGGGGGAGATCTCAGTCTCATATATCTTCTGGCTCTCAAGGCGGTTCCTTATGATTTCAATCGCGGCATCACGGTACTGTGAGAATTTCTGATCCTCCACCTTGATTGTGTTCCCGCTGTCGTCCTCCTTCGGAAGAAGCTTGAGGTAGAACTCGACACCGCCGTTGATGTCAATACCCCTCCTTATGGAACTGCTGGCCTGCTCGCGGAGGTAGTTGATGACGTCGCGGTTGTTGACGGCGTTCTTGACGGTGAAGTATTCCTTCAGGTCTACTCCGGCGTCTGTCGCGGCCTCGTCCAGCGCGGATATCGCATACATCCCCTTGTCCCTCTTCTCCTTGGCGGATTTGAGGACCTTCTCAATCGAGGCGTCC
>CAZDNQ010000672.1:0-2964 GCA_964506605.1 uncultured Victivallis sp.
CCCCTCCTGGCATGTTCACATTTGCTGCGGAAATCGCATTCTGGACTTCGTCGATACCTATCCCCATGGCGGCAATATTCTTCGGATTGATCTGTATCCTGACGGCGTATTTCTGGGTGCCATGGATTGAAACCTGGGATACGCCGGGAGTCATCGAGATCTTCGGAACTATTATGTTCTGCGCCAGCCTGTCCACGTCTGACATCGTAAGCGTCGGGCTTGTAAGCGCGATGAACATGATAGGGGTGTCGGCGGGATTCACCTTCCTGTATGAAGGCGGCGACGGCATGTCGGCCGGAAGGCTCCGCGAGGTCCTGGCGATGCACGACTGCACGTCCTGCGCCGCGGCGTCTATATTCCGCTCCAGCGCGAACTGCAGCGTTATCTGGACGCTGCCCAGGGAGCTGGACGAGGTCATCGACTCCAGTCCCGCAATAGTGGTGAACTGCTTTTCCAGAGGTGTCGCAACCGCGGAAGCCATGGTCTCAGGGCTGGCGCCCGGAAGGCTGGCGGAAACCTGGATCACAGGATAATCGACGTTCGGCAGATCGCTTACCGGGATGAGCGGATATGTGAGGATTCCAAACAGAAGTATCGCCGACGTCAGAAGCGTCGTCATCACAGGACGTTTGATGAACGGAGAGGAAATGTTCATTTTTTACCCGGAACTGCTTCGGTCTTTTTCCCTGCCTCCTGCGAAACTATCGAAACCTTGGCGCCCGGGACCAGCCTGAACTGGCCGGTGAGCACGACGGTCTCGCCCGGCTGCACCCCGCTGGTTATGGCGGAAAAACCGTCTGCGGCGCGTTCGATTTCGACCTTCCTGAGCTCCACGCTTGAATCCGCCTTGACCACGAATATCTGCTGGCCGAGCTGGCCGTTCTGTATCGCGTCCGAAGGAATGGCGGTATACATTTCACCGGCTGAAAGCTCTACAAATATCTCGACAAACTGCCCGGGCCAGAGTAGCTCATCGTTATTCATGAAAAGAGCCTTCATCTTGACCGTACCGGAATTCTGGTTCACCGTGTTGTCTATGAAACAAAGTTCGCCTTTGCAGGGGATATCCTCCTTCGCGGACTTGATCCTGGCGTCGACCTCCACCTTCCTTCCTCCTGCAACCAGCTTCTGCACGACTGGAAGCAGCCGTTCAGGAAGGGAAAATGTCACATATGCCGGTGTCATCATGGATATGTTCGCTATCTTGTCGTCACTCGCCTTTATTATCGAACCCTCGTGTATGAGGATGTCCCCGACGCGTCCGTCAAACGGCGCCCTGATCTCGCAGTATTCAACATCGAGCTTCGCCTTGTCCATATTTGCCTCGTCTATCTTCACAGCGCGCTTCAGCGACTCCGAAATGGCCTTAGTCTTGAACATGTCGTCCTCCGAAACCGCCTTTTTCCTGTACAGCTCCTCCTTCACCCTGGCCTGGCGCTCCGCATCTGCGCTCAGGACGGTGTCCCTCTCCATATTCGCCTCAATCTGCTTGAGGTTCGCCTCGTAAGGCCTGGAATCTATCAGCGCGATCACATCACCCTTCTTCACTTTCTGCCCAGGCGTAAAGCTTATCTTCACCACTTTCCCGCCCACCATTGAATTCACCTCGACTGAAGTGAAAGGCTCCACGGTTCCGTATGTGTCGAAAATCCAGGGGATGTTCCTGGATTCAGCCTTTACCACTGCAACAGCTACGGGCCCCTGTCCGCCCTTCTTTCCCGCTTCCTCCTTCCTGCCGCAGCCCGACTGAAATAAAACGGCAACGGCAAGGAGGGAAGTGAAAAGACAGCCCCTGCCCAGCCCTGTCATTGGATGAAGTAATTTCATAGATATCATATTGCGCCCGATTATTAGATATTTAAACTGCAACCGATAATATATTCCCAAAAACCATACTTGGCTATTTTTAACAATCTAGGTTTGAATATCCCTTTTTCAAGCATATAATTAAAGTAATTACTTGAATTACATGCCTGGAAAGAGCGGCTGACAAACTGGAGATTGACATGCGCTGCAGAAAAGACGGGGAGAAGACAAGACAGCGGATACTCGGCGTCGCCAGCAGACTGTTCGCCGAAAAAGGCTATCGCAGCACCACCCATGAGCAGATAATCCGCCTGGCGAAGGTCAACACCGCCGCAATAAACTACCATTTCCGCACGAAGGAGAGCCTGTATGTCGAAGCCTGGCGGACCTCCTTCACAAGCCTGCTGAAAAAATATCCTGCCGACGGCGGCGTCCCGCCTGATGCCGACGCAGAAGAACGGCTGCATGGAATGATCCTGTCGATAATGCGACGCGTTTCCGACACTGAGAACAGGGTCTACGACATCATAGAGAAGGAACGGGCCAACCCGACAGGGATACTGAATGAGACGATAGAAAAGCACATAATGCCTATAAGGTCTGGAATTGAGTCGATTGTACGTGAACTTCTCGGTGCAAAGGCCTCAGAGGAGGACGTCCAGCTGTGCCGTATGAGCATTATGTCCCAGGCATTCCGTTCAATGGCCAGGAGACGCCGTAAGCTCACAACCAGGAAATCCTGCCTGGATAAAATGGGCATAGAGGAAATCGCAGCTCACGTCACCCAGTTCTCCATAGACGGGATCGCAGGACTGAGAAGGCGCATTGAAAAAGGCAGGAATTGACTGCCAGCCCATGTATTCAAAAGATATATTCCCCGGCCTTCATCTTCGCCGTCATTTCCGAAAGCATCCTGTCGGAAAGCTTCTTGAATTCAAGCTTGAGCACGAGCGGCTCGCCAGCGAACTCCTCCACTGGAATATCATGGATGTGGATGAACGGCCTGCTGCGGTAATGCTTAGGAGTGATTTCCAGGTTCACGGGCAGCCTCTTCCTGTTATTTAGAAGGACAGCTCTTTTATGCATGATCCCGATCGGGGCGAGCACTATCCCGGATGACGGCAGATCCCTGTGGCAGACGACATAAAGGGAGTTTCC
>CAZDNQ010000673.1:0-2961 GCA_964506605.1 uncultured Victivallis sp.
CATCCTCGGGGAAGGGGATATCAGCGTGAAGAGGCAGAAGACATCCTTCTTGTCCAAAGCCCCGAAGTCGATTGGCTTTTCCAGGAAACATAGCGTGATGATTGGAATATCTACATTCAGCACCACCGGATTCCTGACGTGGGGGATTGCGATGCCTTCCCCGATTCCAGTCGATGCCATGTTCTCTCGGGCGATAAGGACGTCGAACAGGAAGTTCCTGTCGACATTGTCCGGAAGCTTCATGATGTCCACGACGTTTTTAAGCACGGTCTTCTTGTCGGAGCCTTCGATCCTGAAGAATATCCCCCCCGACCTGATGGATTCAGCGATAGACAGGACGGTGTTTTCCGTCTGTGAAGGAGTTTCAAATATCTCAGGGGAGACGTTTATCTTCTGAGCTGTCGCCCACTCGATGAGCTCCGCCCTGTTGAAGCGGAACTGGTCGTTGATCTTGTATGCCGGAATTATCTTCTGGTCGACCCATCGGTAGACAGTTCTCTCCGACACGTTGAAATATGTTGCCACATCATGGACTGTCAGTTGCATTATAAGCCCCGTTCCTGTTTGAGATTTGTCATAATATTACATCACTTGTCATAAAATGTCAATCGATGGCGGTTGCATTCCTTGCGCGCTTAAGTAAAATTTCTCCGAGGAGGAAAATTTTTAAGGAAGCTTTCGCCGTAATATGCTTGCAGAGATTGGCTCCTGCTGTAGGTTTACGCAAAACAGGAAAACATCAGGTGCACAACATGAAAGTCACATGCGTACTCGGAAGTCCTCGCGAAGAAGGCAACAGTTCAAAGATTGCAGCACGCCTCTGTTCATCCATGCAGGCGAAAGGCGCTGAGACCAGGATCTTTTTCCTTAACAAGCTCCGGTACGTAGGATGCCAGAGCTGCATGGCGTGCAAGGACAAGTCTGAAGTCTGCGTGATCAAGGACGATCTCACGGAAGTGCTGTCGGACGTGAAATCCTCTGATGTGATAATCCTTGCAAGCCCGATATTCTTCGGCGATGTCTCCGGTCAGTTGAAGTGCTTCATCGACAGGTCCTACTCATATCTCACCCTCGACTACAAGAGCAGGCTGATTCCAGGGAAAAAACTGGTGATGGTACTGTCGCAGGGCAATCCGGACAGCAAACGCTACGGGGACGTCTTCATAAGATATGATGAATTCTTCCAATGGCATAAATTCAAGAGCAGCCATCTTATAAGGTCCTTCTATTCACCGGAGAAGAAGGGGACTCCGCTGGAGGAACCTTTGAGGCAGGCGGAACAACTCGCGGCCAAGTTCATGGCAGGCGCCTGATCGCATCGTCAATCAGATTCCTGCGTTCATCTGTATCGCAGTATTTCAGAGCCTGCTGGTAGCATTTCAGCGCCTCATCCTTCCTGCCCTGCATCCTGCGGCTCTCGCCGAGCTGGTAGTAGTAGTTTACCCTGCTTGCACCAGATGGTTCGGTGAGTGCGAGCAGTACTTTCTCGGCCTTTGCCGGATTTCCAGCTCCCATGAGCGATGATGCATAAGTGATTGCAACTACCGGATTGCCGGAATTCGACTCGTAGATCTTTTCCAGCACAGGTTCTGCTTCTGCGAACTTGGCATTTTTCATCAGGAAGTTCGCGCGGTTTATGGCGGCCGACATGGAGCCCGGACTCAATTCATTTGCCTTGCGGTAGGCGTCTGCAATTTCAGGAACTTCATATCTGCCAGAGAACTCCATGGCGTTGCCGAGGGCTACGAAATCCTCGGCGCGCAGAGGTATTGTCTTCGGGGCTGCGAATATGAACAGCAGCGAGTATGCAGCTGTGATGAACAGGAGGACCAGCCCTCTCTTCCTGAAGCGCGCAAGGCTAACCATGATATATGCCAGGGCATAAGCCGCAAAAACACAGAATACAGGCAGCATTACCAGCCTGTATCTGCCAAGAGGGATATATATGGTGAAAGGTATTGCGAACGCGATGACGTATGCGGGAAGGAGCAGCATCACACCCTTGAACCGCCTCCTGTATGCCATGAGGATTATCCCTAGCGCGGAAAGAGGGAGCAGCAGCAGCGGACCTGTCATCATCCCCAGTGGTTTCAGGAATTCCCTGACAAAATAATAGTTGAGATTGTCCGGTATCTCGAATGCCTTGAAGATGCAGATGAACTTCTCCGCGTAGTTCCAAGGCTTCATGCCGGCCCTGACGAGATAGAACCTGTATTTCTCCTCCTCCTTTGACGGCGCAGCAATGAAATCAATATCAGCCCCGGTCTGTATTGCATATGCCGAACGTGGAAGGTTTGGCAGCGGATTCAGCGTTGATATTGTCATCATGTTCGCCACCGAGACCGGCAGGATTATTGCCAGCGCACCGGCAGCTGGAAGCATAATGCGTTTTATTGACAGGCTCTTTCCAAGTCTTCGCTCCCTGATTATGACCGATGCTGTCAGCCATATGATGGCAATTGCAGTCCATGGCACTCCCGCAAAACGGGTCAGGGCAGGGAGCGTCGCCGCCGCACCAGCCAGTAGAAGAACAGGCGCGGAAGCGGGTTTTCTGTGATGGAGTATTATGGCTGCGAGCGACAAGGCAGCCGTAAACACGAACACAGACTCGATGAGTGTCGCGCTCTCATACATGAGCTCCGGACCATATGTCGCCGCAAGTATTCCAGCTGCTATGGCGGCAAGCCTGCTGCCCGTAAGCGTATGGCATATGTAGGTTGTCAGCAGAACCAGGAGCACGCCGAGGAGCATCTGCCCCGCTATGACCGCAGGTATTCCGCCGCCGGTGAGGAGGCAGGTGCCTGCGAAAAGTTTGTAGACTGAGAATTCAGCGGCGCCATTCCTGAACATGTCGACAAGATACAATACCGTCTTCATGTCAAGGCCTGATATCTCATGATAGTGTCTGAAGGAAAACTGGACATCCGCCTCGTCTATCTGATACCTGTCGCCGTTGCCGCG
>CAZDNQ010000674.1:0-2959 GCA_964506605.1 uncultured Victivallis sp.
GCTCATCGCCACCATCATCAACCAGGAGGCGACGTTCGAGGACGGTATCCGCAGGGCGCAGAAGTCAATCGAGGGATCCTGCTCGATGTTAATCCTCACGGAAAAGGGGATATACGCGGCACGCGACTGGCATGGCAGGACGCCTGTGATAATCGGCAGAAAAGCCGATGGCTACGCGGTCACCATGGAGACATGCGCGTTCCCGAACCTCGACTACGAGCACTTGCGCGACCTCGGCGCGGGCGAGATAGTCCATATCACCGAAGACGGCGTCGAACGCGTCGCCAAGGCCGACGGAAAGCTGAGGATCTGCTCGTTCCTCTGGGTATATTACGGCTATCCCTCCTCGACATACGAAGGCATCAACGTCGAACAGTCGCGATACCGCTGCGGTGCGGCGCTCGCGAAAAGGGACAACGTCAAGCCCGACATCGTCGCAGGCATCCCTGATTCCGGCACGGGCCACGCCATCGGATATGCAAACGCGATGAGGCTCCCGTTCGAACGCCCGTTCGTCAAATACACTCCGACCTGGCCGCGCAGCTTCATGCCCCAGAACCAGCTGATAAGGGATCTCGTCGCCAAGATGAAGCTGATCCCGATCAAGGAGATCATCAAAGGGCAGAAACTGCTCTTCTGCGAGGATTCCATCGTCCGCGGCACCCAGCTCCGCGACACCATCCGGCGCCTCTTCGAGGCCGGCGCGAAGGAAGTCCACATGAGGCCCGCCTGCCCTCCACTCCTCCACGGCTGCAAGTTCCTCAACTTCTCGCGTTCGCGCTCGATACTTGATCTCGCCGGACGCCGCGCAGTGAAGACGCTCGAAGGCGACGACTGCAAGAACCTCGACAAATACGCCGATCCATGCTCGAAATGCCATCTCGCAATGGTCGAGATTATCCGCAAGGAGCTGGGCCTGACATCCCTCCGCTACCAGAGGCTGGATGATCTGACCAAGGCAATAGGCCTGCCCAAAGACAAGCTCTGTACCTACTGCTGGGACGCGGAAGGCTGAAGTAGCACAGACATTCCTGTATGTGGTCTTGAAAGACGGAAATTCGAATTCCGAATATCGGATGAACTTTACTTCCTTTTCGGCATATTTCGTTAGTAGTTAAGCCCGCAAGACCTGTTCTTGGAAGTGCCGGCGGCGAAATCTATATATTTCTATCAACTTACGCCAAAAGGCGAGACTCCATAACGCCACCTTTCGCTGACACCGGCTGTTTCCAAAATAAACGCGCTTTGGAGTACCGGCTTTAGCCGGAATAGAAGATCCCGGGCCCGCAAGGCTAATCTTGTACGCATTGTATTGCACTATAAAAAGTGCTATCCTATGAAGAGGCGCAGCTGTGTATAATCGTTGAAAATAAAAATATGAGGTTTGGTGCAAAATTTAATATTATTATCCTTTCTCTAGCAGGAATTATATTTTTAGTTTATGGATTTATTTCATATGAGAGAGGTGATGAATGGGCATCAGTAAACAAGCATGGGCACCCTATAACTCCATTAACAGAAAGATAGTTGGCGCGCTTATCATGATTTGGGGCATATACTCATTGGCAACATTAAAGAAAAAATAGATATTATTATAATTCTCTAACTATTGTGTATCGAACGGCGAGTACGTCGTCGCAAATAGATGCTTAAGCATCATCACAGGTGATATTATGCCGAACATAAGCAATGTGGTTGCAATCTTCTTTTTACTGAATTCGTTCGGGACGCTGCCCCTTTTCCTCGCTTTGACAAAGGACGATAATTTCCGCAAAAAAGCAGCTATTGCGTTATCTGCCAACATAACAGCAGTAATACTTTTGTGTTCGTTTATCTGCCTGGGTGAAGGATTGATGTCATTTTTTGGCCTGACACTGTCGGCATTTGAGATAGGCGGAGGCATCATATTGTTCAAAATAGGCTATGAAATGATCAACTGTACTTTGAACATAGAGGGTTACATCAAGGAGGCTTCTAAGATCCAACCCCAGAACTCCTACTCCATAGTTCCATTAGGAATACCTTTGCTGGCTGGCCCAGGGAGCATAGCAGTCATTATGACAATGACCGTTTCCAGACCACTTGGAACTGGAGTCTCTGGAATCATATTTTCGCTCATTATCGCGAGCATCCTGTCTTATATTGTGTGGGTGCTTGGCGGATTTATATTCTTAAAATACAAAGGTGATGCAATCCGGGACCTTATATCCAAACTTGGTGGCTTATTCCTATTAATCCTATCGGTTCAAATGATCATAAACGGAATCTCAAAATTATCGTTCTTCAGATGAGCCTTGATTTCAACGATCTAAATCCAAGATCTATTCCATGGCTAAAAAAGTGCTCTGCAGAAGTGAGGCCGACCTGATGGAGATCCATCAGGCGGATGACGGGACATATGTCCTGGAGCTCATTGATTTATGAGCAAAAGGGGTTGACCCTTTTGATTTTACACTTTTCCCTGTTATTCAACACCTGCTGCTCCGAGTCAAGAGAAGATGTTCCTGCGGATGATCTCGTCCTGGACGTCCCTGCCGAGTGAGACGAACTTCGCTGAAAGGCCGCTGATCCTGACGACAAGGTCCTGGTGTCGTTCCGGATGCAGTTGCGCGTCCTTGAGCTGGGCGACGTCCACACAGTTGCACTGGAGCGTCGGTCCCTTTACCTTTCCAAACGCCATTATCACTGAGGCGAGGGTGTCGGCATCCATCTTGCCTAGTGGCAGCTGCACATCCAGCACGGAATTGCCCGGGAACCAGGAGAAGTCGATCTTCCCGAGCGACATGATCATGTCAGTAAGCGAAGATGCAGGATTGATCCTTCCAGGGGAAATCCCCTGCGAATACATGTCACCCTTGCGTCTTCCATCAGGAGTCGCGAGCGTGTCCCTGGCAATCCAGAAATAGGAATAGTAGACGAAGAAACTGGGCTGGTAGCGCCCTCCCCGGTTGTTCTCAAG
>CAZDNQ010000675.1:0-2958 GCA_964506605.1 uncultured Victivallis sp.
CGGCTATCCGAAATCATTGAAGATGCATCAGGCCCTCCTGCGCCTGGCGCGCATGGTCGAGGATTACGGCTACAGCGCCGCGTCATACACCGAATCCTGGCAGGAATGCGCTCCGGCGCTTGCCGCGATGACAGATCTTGGCAAGATTGAGAACGGTGATTTTGTCACCCCTGAGTTCGGGCGCAACCAGATTGTGGGTGCGATCACGACCAGTGCTCCAGTTGATTCCACAAACCGCATTTCCGACAAGCTTGAAGTCGACCGACCGGCCAAGATAGAAGGCAAGTCCCTCCGCATGAAGCTTGAAGTGATGGCTGAAAAGGGTCTGGTTAGCATGTTCGGCGTCTCGCCAGCAAACAGACTTGATCCTGTGCATGAGCAGCTGAAGAAGGTTGTCGATGAGAAGGAGCTCGGGAAGAGGATTGTTGACGGCAACAGGAAGCTCTCCTACCATGGAAAGTATATTCCGGAAATTATCGTGGAGGATGTGAAACTCAGGAAGCCTTCCGACTATGTCAAGGGTGCGAAGTCGGTGATTGTTCTCGGGATGCACTATGCTGACGAACTGATCCGGAATGCCGGGCTTGAGAAGAGCCAGCAGGTCGGATGCTACAATTTCCACCAGTACCAGACGCGCTGGGAGCTCTGCTTTGCCGCCATGGACATCGCGACGTATCTGGACAAGATGGGCTACAAGTCAATGATCACGGAAAACCTGCTTGGAGTCGGATCTTATACCGACTCCCCGCGCGGACCTCTTCCTGACATGCGTTGCAACGCGATAGAAGCTGTTGCCGCAGGCCTCGGCGAGATAGGGTCCAGCGGGGCTCTTCTTACGAAGGAGCACGGTCCGCACCAGCGCTGCATATGCATCATCACCGATGCCGAGTTGAACTATGATGAGCCTATGAAGAATGCAAACGTCTGCCAGAAGTGCAAGGTATGTGCGGAAAAGTGTCCGATGGACGCGATCAGCGGTAAGAGCGTGAAGATGGATGTCGGAGGAATGACAGTGAATTTCCCGTTGATTCCGCGTCACCGCTGTGACTGGTCGAAGAGGTACAGCCTGCATCCTGAAGAAGGTCCGGCCCTGATCGGAAATGTCACAAAGGCAAAGATACCGAAAGGTGAGATCAGCATTGAACAGGTCGCCGAAGGTTGCAAGGAGAAGGATCCGATCATGAAGAGCAGGACGTGCATCCTGGAATCATGTCTGCGCAACTGTCCGGCCGGAAAAAATGGCAAGTCAAGGCTGGCGGCGTAGCAAGGCAATTTTCCCTCCAGGCCAAATTGTGAATTGGCCTGGGGGGAAATTATACATCAATCACTTAAGGAATTATTAGAGGTTCCCTTATGTCTGCAATAGACGGATTTATACGCCGTGGCGGGTTCATCCTCTGCGATGACCTCCACCTCCTTCTGTGCTCTTTCCTCCGGCGTGGATGATTTCCACCGCCGTTCCGGCTATTAAGAAAATGCCGATTGATTTCCATATGCCTCTTCACTTTTTTTCATGGCTATGATACAATTACTTTCCTACTATTGAGCATGGAGCCTTGGTAGTGGCTTATGATGGTAAAATTACATGGTAAAGGATAATTGATGATGAAGAAACTGATGATAGCTGTCCTGTTTGCAGGACTTATGGCGACGGCGATGGCCCAGGAGTCCAGGGATATGGCCAGGGCTATGGAGGGATATCTCTCCCAGGTGAAGTTCGCCAAGCAGAATTATCTGCAGAAAATGGAGAAGATCAAAAAGGCTTCTGTGCCGGGCAAGGAGGAGATGGATGCGGCAAATACCGCATACCAGTCCCAGATCAAGTTTGCTGAGCAGGCATACGTGAAGAAGCTTGAGACCTATATGAAGACTCCTGCAAGGCCAAAAGGCGAAGTTGATGCCTTGAGAGAGGAGATTTCAAGGTTCAAAGGGCAGATGACGAACGGTAATGCGCCTCTTCCGGATGTGCCCGGAGCCGATGATGCAGCTAAAAATGCCGGAAAGGCGGATTCCCCTGCCAAGGAACTGGGCAAGGACAAAGGAGGCAAGGAGGTTGTCGACAAGGATGATGACGATGACGGGAAGAGCGAGAATGTTGGTAATGTCGCAGGCATAGGCGCGCCTGGCGAGAAATTTTCTGAAGTCAAGGCTGACAGCCTCGATGACGGATCCGGCGCAAAGGGCGAATCCCTAAAGGTCGATATCGGAGATCTTTCCGCCGACTGGCTTAAGGAGCACCGCCAGTTCGCCTCGGCACGTCCGCGTCCGGAAAATTATGACTTCAAGGAGGATTCCCTCAAGGCCTATCTCGCAGGAATTCCAGAGGACAAGAGGAGCTTCGAGGAGAAACGGTTCAGGCAGGTCAGCGGTATAAAGAACTACATTGTCAGGCTTATGGAGAGGAACACCTATCCGAAGCCGCTGACCCTGAAGGACGGAGATACAATCAGGGGGATCATGGTAAATCCCAACTTCGTATCGGTCAAGAGCGGAAGAAAGAAGTTTACCAGACTCGGCTGGGATTCGGTCCCGGTCGACCAGATCGCGAGCATCCTTGAATATTTCGCCGAATTCAGGTTGAGGGCCTCCGGCGGACCGGCTGTCCAGGAATCCCAGAAGAAGAAGGAAGTTGCTGAAGACTATATCCGCATAGGAATATTGTGCGACTGGTATGGAGACTATGAGTCTGCAGTGAAATATTCCAAGAAGTCCATTTCAATTGAACCCAAGGCCGAGGACGTAGTCAAGAAGTTCATGATGCAGTGAGGGATTGAAATTAGCAGCTGGTAACTTGAAACTGGAAATTTATAATTCCAGCTGTAATCTGGCAGCCATCTTCACTTTGTTTACTTTTCCGCTGAACATGCTAACTTTATGGTTTACCTGTAATCTTGAGCGGAAAATAACATAAGATGAAATATAGCTTGAACCCGTTCTTCTCAGATGCCGCCGCCTCGT
>CAZDNQ010000676.1:0-446 GCA_964506605.1 uncultured Victivallis sp.
GGCCGGGAATCAAGTTCCTGCAGAAGGCGATCAAGGCGGGCGCCCTCGAAGGCGCAGACGGCATCAGCACACATCCGTACCGCAAGGATTTCGCGCCCGAAGGCGGAGACCTTCATTGTGACAGGTTCGATCCCAACGGGCTCGAGACCGAACTGATGGACTTCTGGGCGCTTGTCCAGAAATATAACAAGGACAACAGGGATCTCGGTCTCTATTTTACCGAGTTCGGATACTCCTCCGGCAACGGGGCTGGCGCATTTGCGCCGGAACAGGCGCAGGGTATCAGTAGCATCGACCTGCAGGCGGACTACCTGACTCGTGTCATACTGGTCTTCTTCGATGCGTGCCTCAAGGGGATTCCTGTCAAAGGTCTTTACTGGTATGACCTGAAATGCGACGGCAAGGATCCAGATGAGCTTGAGCCTAATTTCGGTTTGATAGATTAT
>CAZDNQ010000676.1:456-2951 GCA_964506605.1 uncultured Victivallis sp.
CTGCCAGACCAGGATTCAAGGCGTATTCCGTCATAGCAAAGACATTCGGTTCCGTCTCCGAGTTCGTCAAGGTTCCATCCAATGCAGTCTTCGACAAGAACGATAATTTCGTGAAACGTTTCTGTTGGAAGAAGCTTTCCGACGGTTCATTGTACTTCGCGTTCTGGCGCCTTGACCAGCTGCAGAAGGAGAAGAAGGATTTCACCGCCAATGCGGAGATAGCGCTGCCTGAAGGTTTCGAAGTCGCATCGGTTGAACTCCAGGACCTGTCCGATTCCTCCCTCAAGCCCGTGAAATATGAAGCCGCCGGCGGCAAGCTTAAGCTGCCTCTCGATGTCAAGATAAGGGCGTCATGGCTCGTGATCAGGCCGAAGACAGGCGACAAGCTTGCCGTCACAGGAGAATTGAGGCATGTCCTGCCTGCGGTATTCAAGACCGCCGACAACCTTGAGATCCGGATAGATGGAAAGAGGGAAGTCCAGGCGGGGACGGAACCCGAAATTTCAATAAGCGCCGAAGGTTCGAAATCCTCCGGGGAGCTTGTCTTCATGTGTGGAACTGTGACAAAGACTATGAAGCTTGAAGCTGGCAGGGGCGTTTCGGAGAAGTTGAAGCTGGGCAAAGCTCCGGCAGGACAGGATATTGCCATATACGACTATGTCCTTAAATCAGCTGGCGCGATAGTCGGCCGCGGAGATATCACCTTCCTCGTCAAGGGCGGCGAAAAGCCTGTTGTTGAGAGCGTGAAACCTGATGCCGTATGCGTGAAGATCACACCGAAGATAGATGCCAGCCTCGATGACTGGAAGGACAAGGCTCCGATAATGTTCACGAAGGAAGGTGCCAAGATAAAGGACTACAAGGGTGAGCAGGACTGCTCAGGCAAGTTCTATCTGGGCTATGACAAGGATAATTTCTATTTCGCCGCAGAAATCACGGACAACGAATTCTGCCAGAAGGAGTCAGGCTCAAAGATCTGGAACGGCGATTCCATCCAGATGGCGATTGCACCCAGGCTCAAGAATGAGATGCCGGACTGGTATGAATATGGGCTGGCGCTGACATCCAAGGGGCCGGAAGCCTGGTGCTGGATGTCACCGGAAAATGAGAAGGTTGAAAAGCCCCTTGACTGCAAGCTTGCAGCCAGGAATGAGAACGGCAGGATTACCTATGAATGCGCGATCCCGTGGACCGAGCTCAAGGAGATTCCGAGGGATGCGAAATATTTCCTCTTTTCCGTCATGCACAATGATAATGATGCGAACGTGAGGAGGGGATGGATCGAATGGGGCGCCGGGATAGGTGCGGATAAGAATCCGTCGCTGTTCAAGACGGTAATGTTCCAGTAGCTGGAAAACTATATTATGATGAGTATTCTTGAAAAGATATTCTTGAAATTAAATAGGGGACAAGATATGAAAATGATGATGTCAATGCTGTTTGTAACCATGCTGCTGGCCTCCTGCGTTTCTGCTGATGTGAAAAAGGATGCCGGCCTCCCGTCGCTGGATGTCCCCATGGCCGAAACGGCTCCTGCCATAGACGGTAAACTCGATGATCCAGCCTGGGGCAAGGCTGCCGTGATAAATGGCCTCTGTCCGAGCAGGGGAGGGAAATACCAGGACAAGATCGACAAGGTGCCGACGATTGTCCGTCTCCTATGGGACAAGGATTATCTGTACATCTCCTATGAATGCACCGATGCCGACATCTTTGCCACAATGACGGAGCGAGACAGCCTCCTATATAATGAAGATGTCTGCGAGGTTTTCATTGATCCCAAGGGCGACGGCCGCCAGTACTACGAGATCCAGGTCAGCCCCAACAACGTTGTCTTTGATATCATCCATATGGCCACCGCAGAGCCCAAGTATACCGGGGAGATGCGTTTCACACCTGAATTCTGCAAGACTGACAGGTGGGTTTTCACTGAATGGAACATGGAGGGTCTCAAGACGGCTACTGCCCGGACAGACAAGGGATGGAACTGCGAAATTGCGATTCCCGCAAAGCATATAATGAAGCGTTTTGGCAAGGAGAAGCTTGAGCCCTGCGAACTCCGCGCGAATTTCATGCGCTACGACCACCAGCCCAATCCGAAGACCGGGAAGAGGGAACTCGTCCACATGAACTGGGCGCCTGTCCAGCATGGCTGCCCTCACATTTCTCCGGCGGCGATGGGGTTTCTGTACCTGAAATAACAGGGGGTCCACTGGAATCGCACAATAAAAATTCACAGAAAGGTGAGGATATAGAGAATGGAAGTAGCGGGAAAAGTAGTTGTTGTGACAGGCGCGGCCTCCGGCATCGGCCGGGGACTGTGCCAGAGGTTTGCCAAAGCAGGCGCAAAAGCAATCGTCGCGGCGGACGTCAATGAGGCAGGCGCGAAGGCCGTCGCCGCAGAAGTCAAGGGTGAAGCCGCGCTGTGCGACGTACGCAAGGAAGCGGATATTGTCCGTCTGGTGAAAATGACGGAAGACAAGTTCGGCCGCATC
>CAZDNQ010000677.1:0-2949 GCA_964506605.1 uncultured Victivallis sp.
GCCGGCGCTGGCGCTGCGGTGGAATGTTCCTCCTGGTCGATGATGTGGATTCCCTCGGGACGCACAAGTACAGGAAAGAAAGCTCGCAGGTAAAGCCTTGTCCATAGGAATATGATAAAATGCCTTGACAGGGCAGAACATCATATTGTAAATAACGGAGGGCGGGTTTTCCAACCCGCCATAGAAAGAAACGACATAATGAATACAAGGCAGGGAAGGTCAAGGCCATTCCCGGAGACGAAGTTTTCAGGAAAATCCAGCGTCGGCTAAAATTAAACAGGTATCAGACATGAAATGGTTTCAGCCTATAGAATGCGATAATACCGTAGACGATCCCTTGGTCTGTGACCATAGCAACTTTGAAAAGCTCGGATATGACGAGAATGATTTCAGGAAAGGGAAAAGGATAAGCCGTTGGAATAGTAAAGTTTTCCTCCAGGCGAAAGAGAAGGCGGACGATGGTGATCCCGATGATGCCCTGCAAAATTCCTATATGCTTCCGATATACTCCCAAAGGCTTGTTGATGCCTTGAAGGAAGAGAAGATTTCCGGCATTCAATATCTGCCTGTAAGGATACTGAGGCCGAACAAGCGGGAAATTAAAGGATTTTCCATCGCCAACTTTCTGAATTTTGTCGCTGCGTTTAACTATGAAAAATCTGATTATGATCGCTTCAAGGAAGATTTTCCAAATATAAATGTCAGAGGAAAGCTTGCCGGAGTTAAAAAGTTTGTACTTCATGAGAAAGAGCTTGGTGGATTAGATATCATTAGATTGAAAGATTATAATTTGAGATTTTTTTTCTCGGAAAATGTGAAAAAGGTTTTCGAGGATAATAAGTTTACGGGATATTCGTTCATCGAAGTCGAGTTGACATAATGCAGTTGGAGTTTAAAATTAAAAAGCTTTACGATGAGTTCTCCAACAGGAGGACGAATCCGTTGGAGTGCGCAGACAAAGTCTGCGCTTTTGATTTCAAACGCAAAAAGATGTAAAGCGGTGACTTTGTCACCGCACTCCTGGGAATGCTGTCGCATTCGTAAGAGGGATGTGTATAAAGAACAAGAAAATGTCGGATAGCACTTCGGAATAAAATATGATTTGATTATATCTGCTTTCTGTGTAATCTGTGTGTTCTGCCTGCCGCGCCATAGCCTTGGCGAAGGCGGGAGGTTAGCAACCATATTAGGAGTTTTAAATGATCAATCTCGGTCCGCAATATTACCGTCCGCCGTTTCCGGTCTCCAAGTACTGGAAGGAAGATGTCAGGAAGATGAAGGATGCAGGATTCAACTGCCTGCAGCTATGGGTCATGTGGTCGTGGGTGGAGTCGAAGCCGGGGAAATTCAATTTCGACGATTATGACAAGATCGTAGATTGCGCCGAGGACAACGGGCTCAATGTCGTCCTGAGCACGATCGCGGAGATCCATCCGTACTGGATACACAGGGTTGTCCCGGACTGCGAGCTTGTCACCAACAGAGGGCACAAGGTTGTCTCCGAAAACCGAAACGAATGCCACCACGGACTTACACCCGGCGGCTGCTTCGACCATCCTGAGGTCTGGAAACGCATGTCCGGATTCATCCACGAGACCGCTGCCCATTACAAGGGCAGGAAGAACATCGCCGGATGGGATTCCTGGAATGAGCTGCGCTGGAATGTCCAGGCCGACGGCCCCGTCTGCTACTGCAGGCATACAGTGAAGAAATACCGCGAATGGCTCGAGGAGAAGTTTGGAAGCCTCGACGGCCTCAACAAGGAATGGATAAGGCGCTACGATTCCTGGGAGGACGTCATGCCCGGCAAGACAACATCCAGGCCGTATACTTCCTCTATGTCGTTTGCTCATTTCCTCACATGCCGTTCGAACAGGCATGCTGAGGACAGATACAGGATCATCAAGGCTGTCCATCCGGACAAGGTGGTGACGGCGCACGGTCCGAGCCCCTGCCTGATGCAGATTGGCTGGGAAGGCGGGAGCGAGCAGGCGCTGAACCGCGGAAACGACTGGGGGATAGCGGACAAGCTTGACGGCATAGGCTGTTCCAATTTCCCGTCATGGTGGAGCATGCTGAACACGGACTACACCATGAGCATGGAGATGATCCATTCCGCGGCGCGCGGAAAGAAGTTCTGGGTCAGCGAACTCCAGGGCGGAAGATCAAACATCGGTTTTGCCGTGCATAATCCGGTGAGGGCAGTGGACCAGCAGAGATGGGTCTGGAACAGCATCGCCTGCGGTGCCGACACAGTACTTTTCTGGTGCTGGCGTGACGAAGTGTTTGGACAGGAGTCGAACGGGTTCGGGATCATCGGGAACGACGGCTTTGCAGATGAGCGCATTGCCGCGATGAAGCACACTGGAAAAATCCTGAAGGAACATTCCGCGCTTCTCGACGGTTACAGGCCTGCCAAGGCCGAAGTTGCAATCATGTTCAGCCCGCAGACCTACTACCTCTACTGGGCGCAGGATGGCACGGCGCAGAAACCGCTGATCTCGATACGTGGGTTCTGCAAGATGATGATCCGGAATTCAATTCCATTTA
This sequence comes from uncultured Victivallis sp., assembly GCA_964506605.1. GTDB lineage: Bacteria > Verrucomicrobiota > Lentisphaeria > Victivallales > GWF2-50-93 > GWF2-50-93. Next base: position 2,551 of record CAZDNQ010000677.1, read on the forward strand.
AGATTGTGGAGGAGGAGCATCTTGATGAGCTCGAAGGAGTGAAGATCCTTTTCATGCCGAGGATGATCGCACTTGACGATTCAACTGCTGAAAAGCTCAGGAAATTCGTTGAAGCCGGCGGAACCCTTTACTGCGAGGCTGAGAACGGCGCCTGGGACTCCGTAGGAATTTACAGGTATCCGGAAGACAGATTCCCCGGTACGGTTTCAGGTGTCAGTGAAATAGGGCGCAGGTCAGTCCCGAAGAATCCGGCATTCTCCGCGAAGTTCGCAGGGAAGACATACAAGCTAAGGGCAAACCACATGCTCTCGCCGTGGAAATCGGAGAAGGGAGAAGTATTTGCGAAGTTCGCAGACGGTGACGCCTCGCTGCTCTCGCAGGTGAAGGTCGGAAAAGGCA
>CAZDNQ010000678.1:0-1508 GCA_964506605.1 uncultured Victivallis sp.
AGGTCTGGTCGCGGTGCGCACCGCTTCACCGGACGGCTTCCTGACTGCGAGTCCGGCGACCTCTTCCAGGGGTCTTCCGCATGCGACGGCTTCGATCATCTCGCCAGCGGTGACATCGCCCTCACCGACTACGACGGCGTCGAGGGCCGGGCACTCCGACAGCATCCTCTCCGGCATGGCCGTCGCACCGTGGCCGCCGATGAACGTGAAGATGGAGGGGTTGTCGCGCCTCGCGGCCTCGATGAAGGGGGAGGCCTTGTGCCAGAGCAGACTGATCACATAGACGCCGAGTGCCTGCGCGCCGAACTCGGCCACGCGCCTCCGCATGTCCTCGCTCGAATGGAAGAAGCCCTCGAGATAGATGACCTCGTGGCCCCGTTCGCGGAGGACCGCAGCGATGTACTGCATGCCCGGGGTCGGCCAGCATCCCGCTATCCCCCTGGTGTCGTTGGCCCTGATGTCATCGGGTCCCCAGGGCGGGACTACGAGCGCAACACGCATCGACCGACCTCTTTCACAAATGGTTGCTGAATATGGCAGCCGCCGGCCGGCCCTGCCAACGCGGTCACCGCTGGCTGCGTCGCCTTGAAAATAATGTACAGTTGGGCTATACTGAAATCGGAGGTCGTCATGCCGCTTTCCCCCGGGATGCGCAAGCAGCTTGGTTCCTTCTATACCGATGAGAGAGCGGTCAGGTTTCTCGTGGGATGGGGTATCGGGAACGTTTCCGGTCGACGCGTCATGGACCCTTCCTGCGGAGACGGACGATTTCTGCTCTATGCAGCCACACGGGGAGCCAAGTCGGTTGTCGGCTGCGATCTTGATCCGCAGGCTCTTGACTCCTCCTCCATCTGTCTGAGGTCCACCACTGTCGCTTCGGAATTCCATCGATGCGATTTCTTCGAGCTCTTGCCGGAGCTTGTCGATCCGGTCGACCTAATAGTTGGAAACCCTCCGTATGTCAGGTTCCAGAGCTTCACCGGACGAAGCAGAACCCTGGCGCTGGAATCAGCGATGGAGTCAGGCGTCAGATTGCCGGGACTCGCTTCAACATGGGCGCCATTCCTTCTCCATGCTCTACGCTTCCTGAAGCTAGGCGGTGCAATGGCAGTCGTTGTACCTGCAGAGATCCTTCACAGCGGATACGGCATTCTTACCCTGAGGGCATTGTGCGGAAGGTTTGCGAATGTCCACCTCACTGCATTCTCCAGGAACATTTTCCCGGATGCCGAGGAGGAGACTCTGCTTCTAAGAGCATCAGGGTTCGGAGGGCATTCCACCTCCCTTACCCTGCTTCCTCTTGATGGTATTGAAGACTTATGTGATAACCTTGATGAAACTTCTGCCTCGATCATTCGCCTCCCAGAGAGAGGGAAGTCGGATTTCGCCCAGGCGTTTCTGACAAGCGAGGAATGGGACAACTGGCAGAATGTCAGCTCCATGGAACAGGTTATAACGCTGAGCGCGTGCGGAAGCCTCACCAACGGGTTCGTCACAGGCGCAAACAG
>CAZDNQ010000678.1:1518-2947 GCA_964506605.1 uncultured Victivallis sp.
AAGGGATTCCGCGAGAGTGGCTTCTCCCTGCTGCAACGAAGGCTTCGTCGATCAGAGGTATCGAATTCACTTGGAACGATATATGCGAGCTTGAAAGAACCGGGAGTCCGCAACACCTGCTGAACATGCCTGGAGAAGATCTGCTTCTTGAGAAGAGGGAGGCTCTGCTTCATCTCGTCGAGCAAGGCGAATCGCTTGGACTGCATAGAAGGTTCAAATGCAGGGTAAGGGATCCATGGTGGAGGGTTCCAGGAATCCGGATTCCGGACATATTCATCCCCTACATGATTGGCAAGAAACCTGTCAGCAGCGTTAACCGTGCCAGGGCAGCATACACAAACACTCTCCACGGGATGAAGGTCGGATCGAGGATGAATCCGGAGAGTATCTCCGTTTCAATGCTTTCGTCACTTTCGCTTCTTAGTATGGAGCTTGTGGGACGATCATACGGAGGTGGTCTGCTGAAGCTGGAACCCTCTGAGGCCTCTGCTGTTAGTCTGGCCGACTTCACTGTGAATGACTCACTTTTTAGGAGAACTGACGAGGCCGTCAGGGCGGGTTGTTTCGACAAGGCGGTGGGGATTGTCGATGACGAGGTTCTCGGACGGAATCTCTCCCTCCCGGAAAGCAGTATAGATCTGTTGAGAAGTGCTCGTTTCAAGCTGCTCGGAAGAAGATTCGACCGCAACGGGAGGTCTCCGCGCGATGCCACTTGAGGAAAGAATGAAGGAATTGATCAGAAAGACCGATCCGCCATCGACTGATGAACAGGCCGTGAAGAAGAACTACACGGAGAGGCTGAGCCATCGTTTTTCCGACCTGATAGCGGATGAGATCAGAACCATGGGTCTGCCTGATACCAAGGCTCCAGGCTCTGGACACGATCGTCAGTTCATGGGCGGATACGGGACAAAGGGAGTGGACGTTTTCCTTTCGGACGAGAAGCATGGGCTTCTGCTCACATCCGGAGTGAAAGGACTTCTCTTCGATCCAAGGAAGAACTTGAAGAATCGCTACAGGGATATGGCGATGGAAGCCCTGGAACTGCACAAGCGTTTCCCGTACGCCATCTGCGGCCACTTCTTTTTCATGGGCAGGGATGAGGTCATGCTTCCTTCCCGCAGGTTCGGCACGGTACTGGGTGAGGCGGTTGCTCTTCTATCGCTAATCAGCGGTCGGAACCGACCAGATGACGTTCCGGAGATCTATGAGACGATCGGGATAGCATTGTTCAACCCAGGTGAACCGGAATCGCTTGATACATCAGCTGAAAGTATCCCGGAGAACCTTCATGCGGCCAACTACTGCGACAGGCTTGTCAGGGCATTTAATGCCAGGAACCCCTTTTATGGAACCTGAGCGCGACCTGGGATAAACAGACGCAGGAGTCCGCCCGTGCGGAATCGACAGGAGGTGGAGCGTGATCGCC
>CAZDNQ010000679.1:0-2936 GCA_964506605.1 uncultured Victivallis sp.
GGCCGCCGCTGTATCCATTGTCACAGGGCTTGTTGAGGGTGATGTCGCTGCCATCCGCCTCTATTGCCGAGATAAGATTGTCAGCCTGGAGCTGTAGATTCGTGGTGCCGGGAAAGCCGAATATCCGGACACTGTCCCCTATCTTCTGCTTCGGAGGATTTGAATCCAGAAGGATCGGGTTCAATCCAACCATCTGAACATCCTTCTCTGAAATCTGGAAGCAGGCCACATCGTACTGGTTGTCTATGTAGAAGAGAACCGGCTTCAAGGCATAGTCCGTGATCAAAATCCTGGCGGTAACCTTGTCTATCCTGTTCTTTTTGGTCAGCGTGAATTCCTTCTTTCCATTTTTTATCGAGGCTATTTCGGACGGAGACGGACCGGCCAGCACGTGCTTGGCGGTCACAATGAACACTTTCCCCTTGTATTGCACAACCACCCCGGTTCCTGCGTAGACGTTTGATATTGAATAGCTGCTGTCATAAATCGTACCGCCTTCGGTCACGTCATATGTGACTTCGGAAAAGATCTTTATGACCTGTTTGTTAAGGGCTCCGGCCTCATTCCCTTCGGCAAAGGAGGCGACGCATAGAACCATCATCAGGGGAATCATCAATATGATTTTCATTTATTGCTCCTTGATTAAGCTATCGTGCCGGGGGCTGTGTTTCATTCATGCCCGGAAATGCACCGGTTCCAAATGAACGGCACAGTTCCACCAGTATCCTTGTCACGTCCTCACCCTTGAGGATGTCCTTCTCCATCCCATAGCAGGTGACCGCGGTCACCGCCAGTATAAGCACTACCGCCACGGTTCCCGGATCGCATACCTCCTTGCCGTTCAGCTGGACATTGAGCCTCTTCATCGCATTTTCCGCCGCCGCGGCCTCCACGGCGTCTCCGGACTTCTTCCAGAATGCGAACCTGTACCCAGGAATTATCTTCGAGTCAGGCTCCAGGAGGTTGGCGTAGTTTGACAGCTGCCCCGCAGTCCTGCAGTCCCTGGCGAGGGCGGAAGTCTGCGCGGCAAGCAGGAGGCAGACTATCTTCTCGTTCTTTTCAGCCGTCCTTCCGGCTGCAAGGACATAGGCGGACGAGGCCTTGGCGTAGGATGCGGAATAGAAAAGGGCTGTCGCATAGTCGAATCCCTCCTTGTATGACAGGTCGTGGTCTATAACCGCCTTCTCAATTGAGGCGATATTCTTCAGCGGTTCGGCGGACACGTAATCCTTGTTGTAGTAGAGGTAGATCGGCTTTGCAATCGCACCGGGATCCTCGCCTCCCATGCAGAACAGCGTCGGAATGAAGCTTGCCAGCATCAGCAGGGATTTCTTTTTCATTTGGAGCTCCTTTCAGCCGGTCCGGGAACGCAGGTTGAACCGGCATTGTATTTTCTGTTTTTGAAATATTCCTTGACCTCGTCCGAATTGATCAGGATAAGATTTGTCAGGCCGGCGGCGAAGCCCAGCAGATCGCATCCCAGGAGGAGGAGCATCTGGAAGATGGACGCCGTCGCGCTCAGGCCGTAGCTGGTCTTCTTCTTCAAGCCTTTTACCGCTGAAACCAATGACAATGTCCCTGCTGCCAGGAAGGCCAGGGGCCATGGTATGAGAAGCGGCATGAAGACCAGGCCGATGCCGAAAGTCTCGACTGCCAGTCCCAATGCCATAATCAGAAGATATATTCCAATGACAAAGGCGGCCAGGATTTCGAGGATCCCCATGAACAACTGCACAATAGCTATGACCTGGAGTTTTGCCGGCATCCTGTCTGCATCCGCAGCTTGATCCCGCTGGACATTGGGTGCCGGAGCCGTCACCAGCTCCACTCCGCATCCTGAACAGAACTTCGAGGTTCCGCTGTTTTCAGTGCTGCATTTCGGACAATTCATCTATGCCTCCTCTTTATTGCTTATTTATATTATCCCTGTATCATCATCGTGCTTCACACCGGAAAGGGGCCCATGCCCCTTATTTCACATTAGGTTCCCACAGCGTGAGAAGATCTTCCCAATCCTCTTCAAGTATTATGACCTTGTTGCCCGTAGTCATCATCTTCAATTCCACCCTGGCCTGATCGTATCCGTTCTTCGGATCGGGAGCACGCCATTTTAAAGTCCAAGCGAGATCTCTGGAGTCGTGGGGCTTATAAGCCCATATCATCCCGCAGGAAGATGGATCGTCGGCGTCATGCCATTTCAAAGTCCGCCAGTGTATGGCGTTGCGTATGGCATTGGTAAAACCATTTCCCGATGCCCATGGCCGTCCGTGCTGTTCCTTTTCATTCAGAGGACGTACATCGATACCCATTGTATCACCGTCCCCCACCTCGTCCATGGCCTTGGCGAAGTGGAACCGGTAGCTGGTCTTCAAATTTTCCATCGGAGTGAACCACAGGAATCCATCCATGTCAGGATCGGTCTCCTCCATGTCCTTCGTTCGGATATGGACCTTCATGGCCTTCTGTCCGTTTACAGTAACCAGGGCGGACTTGTGCTTCAGCGGAGACACCTTTGGATAATTGGCTATGGCGTCCTCCTTGGCATTCTTTGCAGCCTTCTCCTCAGCCACCTGCTCCACGGTCTTTACTACGGCCCCTGCGAATACCATCATGGGTATGCAGGCCAGCACAATCATCACGATTAAAATCCTCATTGAAAACCTCCCATGTTATAAACCTCCCTCATAATCATGGTGCCAAAATATCCAGCTGTTTTTCAATGCATCTTCTGATAGGCCCAAAAAAAGAGGGACGCTAAATCCACACTCTAACTGAGGTACTGGCGTACCCATGCAAGAAATGCAGAAGAAGCGTCCCAGGCGGGACGCAACCTCTGACATGTTTCTTGCATTTAAAAACGCCAGTTTTCAGTTAGAAACTTTGTCAAAAGTCACGTTAAATTATTTTGTGTCGTCTATGTTATCTCAGAGTCTTTC
>CAZDNQ010000680.1:0-2929 GCA_964506605.1 uncultured Victivallis sp.
GCTGAGCTTGGCGGCCGCCCTCGCCTCTGCGAGGAATGACGCCATGCCCTTGGTATTTGTGTATTTCTTGGAAAGTATCTTCAGCGCGACATTCCTGTCGAGCGATATCTGCTGTGCAAAATATACGGCGCCTATAGACCCCTCGCCGATCTTCTCCTTGATCAGGAAATCGCCGATGATCCTGCCCGGAGCATAGGGATCTGTCGGTATGAACGGCTGATGCCCACAGTTAGGGCATGACACCTTGTCGCCAAGGCTGGCGGCAGGTATGTCCTTGAGTATGAACGAACAAAATGGACATTGGAAACGCATGTATCTACAAAACCCCCTGGCTATACTATTTCTTCATTCCGATTCCGGCACTGCATCTGGAATCATGCATCCTGAATCCTCGCTATATCATTCACCTATAATCTTCACCAGCACCCTTTTCGGCCTGCGACCGTCAAACTCCCCGTAGAACACCTGCTCCCACGGACCGAAATCTAGCCGGCCTCCTGTAATCGCCACTACAACCTCACGTCCCATTATCTGGCGCTTGAGGTGGGCGTCCCCGTTGTCTTCGCCGGTCCTGTTGTGCTGATAGGCGCCTACCGGCTCATGAGGAGCCAGCTTTTCCAGCCATTTCTCATAGTCCTGGTGCAGCCCCGACTCATCATCATTGATGAACACCGATGCCGTTATGTGCATGGCGTTGCAGAGCAGAAGCCCCTCCATGACCTTGGATTCGGCAAGGGCGTCTTCAAGTTCACCTGTAATGTTTATGAACGCCCTCCTGGAAGGGACATTGAAAACAAGCTCTTTCCTATAGCTCTTCATATCAATAGCTTATGCCTTTCCGCCTTGACCTGCAATCCATCCTGAATAAAGGTGGATGGGCTGAGAATCCGGACAGATAACCAGGTCAGATAAAACAAGCCGCAAAAGATACTGTTTTTCCGTAAAATAGCAAGCTCCGGAATGAAAATAAACGGAAAGGTCAAAACCGCCCTTCCCAGGCTACCATTTCAGATCCGTCTTGCCATCCTTCTGCTCTTCTCCCTTGCTTCCGTATGTGACGGGCTTCTGCTCCTGTTTCTTCTTCTTCGCGGCTTCCTGGGCGAGAAAGTCCTGCAGTTCCTTTTCGGTGGGTTCGTTGACGCCACGGGATGTATTGGATGAGTTTATCTGGTCGACAGTAATCCTGCTGCCGCTCTTCTTTGGATTATAATATTTCTTGATGAGGATGAACGCCGTTACGCCGACAACCATGATCATCAGCAGGAAAAACACGAGAAGTATCGCGGCAAGCTTCCATGAGGTCCTGGACTTTGCCGGAGCCTTGTCCTTGCCCTCCTCCTTGCCAGACTCGGCGGAAATTTTCTCCCCGGCCACGGCCTGGTCCGCCCCTCCGACTACGGTCTTCTGCGACGGCGAGACCTTGGTGACCGCCCTGTCCATCTCCTCGGAATCGGACGCAATGAATATCTGGCCGCCCTCCTTTTTGGGAGGCGGTGTCTTCGGCTCCTGCCCCTTGAGGACGAGGTCGATGTCCTCCCTGACCTCCTGCCAGCTCGATGGTCTTTCCTCGCGCCTTTTCGCCATCATCACTTCAAGCAGCGTGCAGCACTGGTTGGAAAGGGCTGGATTCCTCTCGTTCGCGGGAGGCAGCGGATCCTTGAGATGCCTGGAGATAATCGCCATCGCCGTGCTCGCGTCAAACGGCACCGTCCCGGTCACCATATGGTAAAGTGTCGCCCCGAGGGAATAGATGTCCGCCCGGAAGTCAATGTTCTTGTCGCCCAGGGCCTGTTCGGGGCTCATGTAGAAAGGCGTCCCGACGAAAGTGCCGGTCATAGTCAGCTGGTTGTCCTCGTCGATGCTCTTGGATATCCCGAGATCAAGCACTTTTGCAACGCCCTTCTTGTCGATTATTATGTTTGCCGGCTTGATGTCCCTGTGCACGATCTTGCACTCGGCCCAGGCGTAGTCGAGGGCGTCTACGATTGCCCTGGTTATCAGGAGAGCCTCCCTCTCAAGGATGATCTCCCCTGCGTCAATCCTGTCGCGCAGGTTTTTCCCGTCGATATATGATATCGCAAGATAGTAGATGTTGTTCTCGACACCGGCATGGTACGCGGTGACGATGTTCGGATGGAAGAGCTTGCCCGAGTTCTTCGCCTCCTTCATGAACCTGTCGATGAAGAGCCTGTTGGAGGTGAATTTCGGCGAGAGTATCTTCAGTGCGACATGCCTGTCCATGGCCGCATGGTATGCAAGCCATACCTCTCCCATGCCGCCGGTGCCCAGCTTCGCCTTGAGGAGGAAATCCGCGATTCTCATGCCTTCGGCAAGACCCGGTATCGGAATGACCACGCTGTTGCCGCAGTCCTTGCAGCTTATTATGCTGCCGCACAGGCTGTTGTCGGCCACGAGCTTGCTCTTGCATCCAGGACACTCAAATGAAATCGTCGACATTTGTTCCACTCCGTTATTATGAGCTACAAAGTAACCATTTATTGCTGATTTGCAAGGTTCCATAAAGGCGAATACAGAAGCCCTTGTAAGATTTTGCGGAGCAAAAAGTTGACAATTATGGATTTTTCGTGTGCTTCGTGTGTTTCGTGGTTTATATTTCCTCCCTTATTTCCGTGTGTCCTGTATTCCGTGGTTATAAAAGTATGAATTCAAATTCTACAAAGCCCGAACTCCTCGCGCCGGCCGGCAATCCAGTGTCGGCGCTGACCGCTTTCGACGCGGGCGCCGACGCCGTCTACTGCGGCCTCAAGAAGTTCAACGCCCGCGAACGCACCGAGAACTTCTCCTCCGAAGACATGGCAAAACTCATCACATACGCCCATTCAAACGGCAAAAAGGTATATGTCACCTTCAATACGCTCATCAAGGAATCCGAGATAATTTCAGCGGCGGAGATGCTTTCCGAACTCGT
>CAZDNQ010000681.1:0-2921 GCA_964506605.1 uncultured Victivallis sp.
GAAAGAGTCTTTTGGACTACTATATTAAAATCTATGGACATCTGATTCCGCGGGGGGTAAAATTCTTTGAGTATGATGAGGAGTCTGGGAAAATCATGGAAAAGTCTAAAGGTTGAAAACACACAAATGAAACTCAATAACAATATGGAGCTGTCGAAATTTACAGAGGCAATAAGCTTTGCCGCCTGCAGGCATGGTCAACAGCGGCGTAAGGGCAAGAGCGGGATGCCCTATATCAACCATCCACTCGATGTGGCCGATATTCTGTGCCGTATTGGCGGCGTTACCGATCAGTCAGTCCTGATTGCAGCTGTGCTGCATGACACGGTCGAAGATACCGGCACTAAGCCGGAGGAGATCAAGGAGCTTTTCGGAGATGAAGTCCTTAAACTGGTATTGGAGGTATCAGATGACAAAAGCCTACCGAAGCATGTCCGCAAGCAGCTTCAGATAGAACACACCCCGAAACTGTCAGCTGAAGCCAAGCTCATAAAGATCGCCGACAAGGCAAGCAACGTGAAGGATCTTCTCGTGGAACCGCCTGTTGAATGGACTCCTGAAAGAATTGCAGAATACCTTGTATTTGCCAGGAAAGTCGTAGACGGAGCCAGGGGTGCCAACAGGAAGCTGGATGAATATTTCGATAGTACCGTTAACAATGCTGAGAAAACCTTGAAAAAACACCTGTCTCCTTTATAAGTCAGACGCAAAATGTCCAATATGCCCGCATATGGTAGGCTTTAAAAAAGGAGCCTATATATGCCAAAGACACCCCGCCTCAGGAGGGAATATCCCGATACAAGCCTATTCATAGTATGCAAGGCAATCGAATATGCCATAAACTGTCAAACTTATGCCAAGGATTCCCCCTTCGGCGGCGAGATTATCCAGTATATGCTGACTTTCCTGCCAAAGAAGAAATGCGATCAGTTCTTCAACTCCCTCAAGGATGCCGTCAATGAAACACCATCTCTCAAAAAGGAATTTGATGAGAAGTCTCCCCACAGATGGGGAAGCAACCGTTTTTTCTCCGAGATAGTAATGTTTGGCCCCATCGTCCCTCAAATTAAAATTATAGTCGAGGAAATCATAAGTGCTGTCAGAAGTGAGAGGTCGCACCTCTTAAGGAAGATTGCAAAGACAGGTGATCCGTTCAAAAGTCGTCTCGAAGAGATTGGAACTCTCTTCCATCTGAATGATGACGAACTTCAGATGTTGACACTGCTGTATATCAGCGATTATCTTGCATCATTCCGTTCGGCATGCTGTAATGCCAGGCATGCCTTTGATGAAGGACCAAATCGTGAAAAATTCATGAGTATGACTCGGTTCACAGGATTTGCTGAAGGAAGGACGAGGAAGATCATGGCGACAACCAGTCCTCTCCAGAAATATGGCATCATTGACCGGCAGTTCTCGATTGAGCAACACATCGTAGACTTTCTCGAAGGATTCAACGACCAGCCTCTGGTGAGCAAATATTACAGGAGGTTCGAGGGCGAGACGGTGGACATTCATAGCCATACCCAGCTACTGAAGCATGTCGACTTGATCAAAAATATCATCGGTAACAGAAAACAAGGCGATGCCGTAAACATATTGCTTTACGGAACCGCTGGAACCGGTAAGACTGAGTTCTGCAGATCCCTCGCTAAACATCTCTGCCTTGACCTGTATGAAGTAAATACCCTGGAGGGCGACCATAAGCCTGATAGTGGTGCCAGGTTCAGGTTCGCCGCGCTCAGGGTATGCAGGAATACTGTCGATACCGGCAGAAGTATTATCCTCGTGGACGAAGCCGATGAGATGCTCAACGGTGGAAGCACTGCTTCCCTGTTTTCATTTGGTCCGGTTCGTTCAAGGAACACTGAAAAGGACGTATTGAACGAAATGCTGGACAGCGGACAGGGTGTCTGTTTCTGGATATGCAATCATCACATGTTCATCGAGGATTCTACCCGGAGACGTTTCGACTATTCCATAGAGTTCAGGAAGTTTTCAGTTACGCAGAGGGAGGCGGTATGGAGGAGCTGCGTGAAGAAACACGGTCTGGACAAATACTTCCCGGAATCTGATATCAAGGCGCTCGCTACCAAATACGAGGTTAACGCCGGTGGAATCGAAATCGCCCTGAAAAACTTCACCAGGATGCTTGCTCCGATGAAGGAAGCTGAGGCTGAGAAATCCAAGTTCGCTATCATGCACAGGATAATGGAGCCGCATCTGAGGCTCATGACCGACAACGCAGAACCGGACAAGTATGAACTGTGCCGAAACTACACCGTTGACGGGCTGAACATCAAGGGAGCTTTGTCGATACCGGAAACGGTGAAGATACTCCGCTCCTTTTGCCAGAATCCTACCGGTGGATTCAACGACGAAATCAGGAATATGAATGTCCTACTTTACGGGCCTCCGGGCGCAGGCAAGACTGAATTCGCGAAGTATGTGGCCTCTGAGTTGGACAGGCATCTTATGGTCAAGAGAGGAAGCGACATCCTGGACATGTTTGTAGGGGGGACCGAAAAGAACATCAGTCAGATATTCAGGCAGGCGGAATCCGACGGATCCATCCTTTTCATCGACGAGGCGGACGGGCTTATGTCCGAACGCAGGAATGCCGTGAGAAGCTGGGAGGTCACGCAGGTCAACGAGTTCCTGAGCCGCATGGAGCAGTTCAACGGCATCCTCATCTGCGCTACAAACTTCAAGAAGAATATGGATACAGCATCTATAAGGCGTTTTAACATCAAACTGGAATTCGACTACCTCAATCCAGAGGGTAGTTCTGTGTTTTTCAAGAAGATGCTTCAGCCTTTAACCGGACTGGACCTGAATGAGACTGAGATTGAAGTCCTGAGGAACACTGATTATCTGACTCCTGGCGACTTCAAAGTTGTACGGCAGAAGTATATGTACAT
>CAZDNQ010000682.1:0-2920 GCA_964506605.1 uncultured Victivallis sp.
CTTGAGAAGCTCCACAAGGAGCTTGAAAGGGAGATCCGCGAGATACAGGAGGTTCGCAATACACGGGAGACGTTCATAAGGCAGGGCAAAGATTTCTGGATACAGAGGCGCGACGGTGACATTGAGAGCAGCATTGTAAAGAAGGTCGAGGAGATCGCCAGGTCCTCCGGGCTCAAGCTCCAGAACATAGGCAACGCCAGGCTGACAAAGATAAACGAGGACATGTCGCTGATGGAGATCACGATCGAGGCGAAGGCGTCGATGGAGGATATCGCCAGGTTCATCTCCGAGCTGTACAAGGCGAATCCACGCTTCTACTGGAGGAAATGCGTGCTGAGACCATTTAATCCGAGGGACGCGAAGGACATCGTGCTCAGCGGGACGCTCAACGTGGTGTCGCTGACCGGCGACAGTGTGGCGAAAGTGCTCATGGGGGAGGAGAAATGAAGGTCTTCTACATACTGCTGAACATATTCCTCTTCATCTTGGCGGTGCTTCTGTTCGCCATGAATCTCAGTTTCAAGCCGCATCTTCCGGACAGGATCCTGTCGTCCGCGCCAGATATGAACAAGGCCATGTTCGCAGTCAAGGCCGTAAAGGCCGAACGCGAGCCTCCGCCAAATCCTTCGGCGCTGTGGGAGAACAACCTTTTCAGCCCCTACCGTTCCGGTGACAGCGGGCCGCTTCTCGGGGCAGGCGCCAGGCCTGTCGGAATGGAGCTGCTCGGGGTCTGCCGGTTCGGAGATGTAGCAGGCGCGATAATACTTGACAAGCAGGCTTCCGCCGCTCCTGCGTCTCCCCAGACCAGGCTGCGCGGGCCCAGGTCCACCGGTTCCGCAGTTGTGGCGCCGCAGGGCGGTGGCGGGAACGCCCCGAAGTTCTGCAAGCTCGGAGAGCAGCTCGACAATGGATTTACGCTGACCGAAGTTACAAATGACACTGCGGTATTGTCGAGGGGAAGGGAGCAGATCGTCCTGAAGATTGATCCTGAAAGCGAGGCGTCCATACAGAGGAATGCCAGTGCGGCAGAGGCGGCTGCAGCGGCAAGTGCAAAGCTTGAGGCCACCATGGCAGCCCAGCAGCCCCAGCCTCCACAGCCCGGAGCCAATCCGAACGTGCAGCTGCAGAAGGGCGTGAAGCCGGTGCCGTCGGTTCCGCTGCCCAACAGGCCCGGTGTGACACAGCCCGTTCCGGCGGTGCAGCCTGCTCCGGATGATCAGAACGCAGACGGACAGCCGCCGGCGACGGTCAGGCCTGAATGAGAATTGACATTTTCCATTACGGGATATTTTTATAATTGATAAAAGGTGCCTTATGAAGAAATTTGCAGTTTCAGCCGTGTTTTTTTCAGTCTCATTGCTTTTCCTTTTCTCCTGCAGCCTGATGACCAATGACAAGAAGGATGACCAGGGAATAGTAAAGGATTCAACGCTTAACAGGAAGACCGGGCTGGTCAAGGAGGAAAAGAAAGGGACGATCAAGGGGGATGTGATTGAATCGCTTCCAGCGCCGACTGCGGACGACAAGATCAATGAACTCATAAAGATATCCGAGCGGAAAAAGCAGGAGGAGTTCAAGAAGGGCGAGGCGTTCTACGCGAAATACATCACCGAGGAGGACAAGCCTGAGAAGACCAGCCTGAACCTCGACGCCTCCCCGATCGGCAAGGTCGTCCAGGCCTTCTCGGTGCTTCTGAAATTCAACTACCTGATCGATCCCCAGGTCACCGGCAACGTCACCATACAGGTCAACAATTCCATGATGAGCAAGAAGGAAGTATGGGAGATGTTCGAACAGATACTGTGGATATGCGGTGCGTACTGCTCCCCAGAGGGCGATATCCTGCATATCCTGCCGTTCACGAAGATGCCGCAGGAGCGCAGGCTGCTTGCACAGCACGATCCCATGGCCAATGTCGAGGTAGTGCTCCTTTCAATCAGGAATGCCGCGTCGAAGGACATCGTCGAGAAGATAAAGCCTTTCCTGACTCCGGGGGCGACGGTCACCGACATCACGCACCAGAACTCCATACTGCTGATAGAGGCGCCAGCCAATATCGAGAAGATACAGTCCCTTGTCAAGCTCCTGGACCAGAAGAACAAGAACAACTGGCCGCAGGCCGTGATCCAGTGTTTCAACGTGTCTGCAGCAAGGATCAAGAACGAGCTCGCCGCGATAATGCCGGTGCTTGGATTTCCGGTCTCAACGGAGAACATCCAGGCTGAGCCTGGCTCTATAATCCTCATAAGCCTCGACAGGCTCCAGGTGGTGGTGGCGACCGCCGCGAACGAGGAGGCCCTTACGGAGCTCAAGAAGTGGACGGCCATACTCGACAGGTCCGATGTCGGTGAACAGGAACAGGTGTTCATATACAAGGTCGTCAACTCCAGGGCCGACCAGCTCCTGAGCGCGATATCGATCGTGTTTCCGGTCGAGAGCACGACCCTCGACGTAAACAGCGGCAGTTCCGGCGGAAGCTCCTCCACGACATCCTCCTCTGCGACCGGAGGCTCGTCTTCGAAATCCTCCTCTTCCGGCGTCTCATCGTCTCCCTCGGGATCATCAAGATTCGCTTCATCATCAGGATCAGGAAGCAGCAACAAGCCCACATCGACGACATCTTCATCGGGCAGCAGCGCCAAAAACCAGGATGACAAGGGGACGGCAAGTGTTTTTGACGTGCCTGTGAAGGTGTTTGCAGACGGTGTCCACAACAGGATGGTGATAAGGACGACGCCGAGGACCTACGCCATGCTGAGGGCGGTGCTTGAGAGGCTTGACACGGTCGCTGCACAGGTTCTCCTGCAGGTGCTTGTCTCCGAGGTCACGCTCACGGATGATACGGCATACGGCCTGGAGTTCTCGGGCAAGAGGGGTGACGGGTATGCGGAGAGCCTCTTCGGGACGAACTGGAAGACAC
>CAZDNQ010000683.1:0-2916 GCA_964506605.1 uncultured Victivallis sp.
CCCTCTACATGGCCGCCATAAGGAGGTTCGGGAGCTGGGGCGCGGACGTGGATGCTGCCGGTATCGACTATGGAAGCATCCGCCTCAGGAGAAAGATGGGCAGGGCTGAAATTAGGGTGGGAATACGTGATCTTCACTGGTGTAACAAGGTCTGGCCTATCCCAATATGCGTGAGAACCAACAGTATCTGCTTGCCGTCGGGATGAAGAAGCTCGGGAACGGAAGCTGGGTGGAAGCCCGGAGGAAGTGCAGAATCCGTGGGAACTACAGGCTTTGGAGGCTGAAAAAAAGGGATGGTGAAGAGATAGAGGTGAGTGCGTGATGAGTGGAGAAGCAAAAAGTGGCAATATACCGGTGCGGGAATACAGCCTTACCGGAACAGTGCCAATCCCCCGCGAAGGGATGGACAGGAAGACGCTGCCGGTGATATGTTCGTGGTGCAACGATCTGACCGGAGTTGCAAAGGTCTCGTATATGGATGAAGGGAAGGTCGCACCACTATACAGGATTTGTGCAAGGTGCATGGATTATTTAAATCGGAAGGCTGTCTTTCCGGAGGTGCCGGGAACTGGGAATATGAATTAAGGAGAGAGTTGAGGTGGGGAATTCCGTGAAATGGGCTGATTACTGCATATCTGCGGTCAGATATGACAAGGATCGCAGATTCATTGAGATGGCGGTGGTTCATGTCGACGAGGGCGAGGCGATCGGGGACGGGCACGCATATCCAAGGGACGAGATCATCAAGGCTTTTGGACTTTTGAAGAGCTTTGCCACTATATCCGGAGATCCCCAAAATGGATGGAGGAAGTCCGGGGAGATGCGGGCAGTTGAATACAAAGGCATGAAATATCTCCGTGCGGATAATGCGAAAGAGGGCTTTGACAGCGTCGGCTGTCTGCCTGAGTTCTGATTTGAACTTCATAAGGAATCATGATGATGAGGACTGGATATGGGAAAAGTGAGATTCAACAGGACGGAGATGCAGGTCGAAATCGCTATCGGCTGCGGGCTCTACCGTGTCGACATGGAGCAGTGCGCGGATTCGGCATGAATGCTTGATTCTATCCTGCAGGTGGCGGGAAAAAGATGGTGTACTCCTGAGATCCTGTATGACTTCATAAGATGTCTAGACGAGGCGTGCCTGGAAGTTCACAAGGAGCACGCGCGGGCGTTGCTGTGTCCATATGGAAGGGACAGGAAGATCGTATGGAAATGAACAACGAGGATAGATGTGTTTGAGGAGAGAATTTCATGGAACTCATATTTAGTGAAAGGATATGCAAATGTATGAATGATAGTGGTAGTTTTTCTGGCTTCTTACTCTGACGGACTGGTATTTCCATGAGACCAACAGCCCTGACAGGACGATATGGTTGTTTCTTATCGTCCTGCTGAATATCGTGGGGGCTTTTGCGTATCTGTGCCTCAGGTACAGGGACAACAGGAAAAAGAGTATAGGTTCAACAGAGGTTCCTGGAGGGGAGGAAAGGGATGATTCAAGATCTGCCACTCCGGACATGAAGTTTGCAGAAGAATGATTTAATATTGGAGTTTTTAAGAATGGGAGGTACGGCAGCTACGGCCCCCTATGGCAAACTGTTCCTTCCATCTTTTACACGAAATCAGACTATGAAAGAAGAAGAAGACAAATTCGAAATGATGGAAAGATGCATCGCCTGCGGGAAGGGATTGAAGCCTGGCACTGGCAGGTTCAGGAAAACAGATGCCGTTTATTGCGTGAAATGTTACTCGATGTGTGACGCGTACGGTTGCGAGAAGTGGAAAAAATCGGAATCCGCCGGTGTGCAGGATTCTGTTTCCAGGAAAGAAATGTGAGACTTGCCCACGAAGCTAAAATCAAAATATGAAGGGAATGTTAGAAGAAAATGATTAGAAGGAATATGATGATTTTAAAGAAGGCCGGAAGCGTTGCACATGTCTGGAACAGGAACGGGATGAAGATGCTGGTCTTGGAGGACGGAGGACGAATTCTCGGGCTCTACGCGCCGGATTCCGATGAGAATTTCTTCTGGGTCAATCCATGTGTTTATGATAAAGATCAATTGATATGGAAGGATTCATGGCCCAATCCCGGAGGTGACCGCTGCTGGCTTTCTCCGGTGTGCGGCATCCGGATTGGCCGAAGCGGCGGCCATATAAAGTATCAGGTTCCACCGAGGGTCGATCCCGGATTCCGTCATGTCGAAAGATGCAAAGGCGGCATGATCCGCATTCTCAACGTGGGAAAGATATTTATGCGCCGGAGAGGAAAGGATGACACCTTTGCTCTTGAACGATACCTGTCATGGGCGGATAATCCACTCAGGTACAACAAAGACGACTGGGCAAGAGGGCTTTCATATGCTGGATACTCCCAGAAAATCAAACTTGAAAGTTTCTCATGCATCGAAAACAAGCTTTCGCCATGGAGTATACTCCAGCTTCCAATCGGAGGGGAGATTATCATCCCGTTATACGGCAAAAAGTCTTTAGTACGACGTATTCTTGGAGTGAATGTTGAGGGTGCTGTTAAATTCGACGACGGCAAAATCCAGATCAAGTCAGACGGAAAAGAAGACTGCTTTGTTTCAATTCCCCCGCAGATGTCCACTGGCAGGATCGGCTACGTCAGCCAGGCCGGAAAGGACAGGACTCTTGTCGTCCGCAACTTCAATGTCAATCCTTCCGGAGAATATTTGAATTGCATAATCGGTGCGTCTCTAAAACCCGGATTTTCGTTCCAATGCCGTGTCGTTTCCGACGGTAGATTTAGTCATGTCGAACTCCATACACATCTGCCGTGCAACGGCACAATCAGCGTCAGCGGCACCCTCCAGACATGGTGTTTCAGGGGAAACAAAAGAAATATCCTCAATGCGTCTGTTCTTCTGCTGGGATGTCAGTCTCTTATTG
>CAZDNQ010000684.1:0-2913 GCA_964506605.1 uncultured Victivallis sp.
ATTGCGGAGACAAGACACCTGCAGGAGCAGAACGCGCTAGTTCTACGGAAGATGGGGGTGCAGGAGAAAATGATAAGGGACATGGAGGTGAAAATAAAGGAATATGAGAGGGAAGGAAATATTAAAAAACTCAAAAAGGAGGCGGAAGATGAGTGAGAAGACCGTAAAACTTTCAATTTCATCGGAGCTGGACGACATGTTCTCGGAGGCCAACGGTGAGATAAAGGAGATGTGCGGGTTCGCGCCTGGCAACGAGGCGCTGATGATCATGTCCCTTTCCAAGGAGAGCGTGGACGAGATCGTCGGGGACTTCAACAGGGCGATGAGCGATTTCAGGAAAAAACGCAAGCCTTCTGCGGAGAACGGCGGCCCGGCTGGAACTGGAAACAAGGTGAAATAAGAAAATGGAGGGATTTTGCGCCCTCCCAGGGAGGAAATTATGGCAGTCAGGAAGAAAGCGGCGAAACAGGACGACATGTCGGATGAATCTCCGAAAACAGGCACGGAACCTCAGGGGGAAAGGCAGAACCGGCCCGGAAAGGAGGTCGAACACTACTCGAAGGTGAAGTTCGGCGAGCTCACCTACGACCACGCGAAGCAGTGGAGGAACGAGAATCCCGTCGACGACAGGAACATCTCATCTGTCACCACGAACGCGCTGATGGGCGAGCTGACCAGGGGCGACATAAGGGAGATGCGCAGGAGGCAGAACTATCTGAAGGGCGTGAAGCAGGCCATGCCGGACGGCAGTCCTGGTGATGTGAAAGCCAGCATCCCATTTGCGAAGATTACGAAAGACGATGTCGCGGAGTACCGCAGGACGCATCCAAGGCATGTGGAATGGCTGAACCGGCTCAACCGGGCGGCCGTCGAAAATGTCGTCTCTATGCGGAGGATGAAAGCGTCCCTGAGGCTGAACGGCAGGTTCATGCAGGAGATCATCGCGAAGGTCGAAAAGGAGAACCATGCCCTGATAGAGAAGATCAGGGAGAGGAACGCAAATGTGATCGAGCCGTTCCGCTCCATTAGGACGAACAGGGAGATCCAGGCTGCGGCAGGCGCAGGCGTATGACCCGCCCCGGACGGCGGACGTGAATTCTTTCCCAGTGACTGCGTCCGCCGTCCGTTCTCCATAAGGACAGGATGGATATCCATATGGACATGGACAGGCATAAGTCTCCCTTCCCGAAAGCCGGTGGACGGATTATGCTTCCGGAGGAGTCGGGAAGATACTGGAGTGATTTTAACTTTTAGGGATGAAAATGACTGAAGCAATCAGATCAATGTATGGCAGGCCTTCCGATGAACAGGCGTTCCATCAGGGTACGCCCGTTCCCGGATGGCATGTCGAGGACGAGGAGGGAAAGATGCTTCCCTCTGATGAGTTTTCCGAGGAGGATCTCCTGGACATATATGAAAACGAGTTCCGGGATCAGGCTGAGCCATGCTCCGGAACGACGCCGGTGGAACCGGCCTATACCAAGATAGGCGGAAGATGGCACGAGATATCGGGAGTCGACATGGACGGAAGGGCGGTTTCAATGGAACTCCACGGGCCGGACGCGCTCCATCTGGAGGCGGCCAGCCAGATCGAGGCTATTTCTGCAATTCTCCTTGTCATGAAGGAGGGGGAATTGGGAAGCAGGAGGCCCAGGCAATATGTCATGAAACGGTTCTCCGACTCCCTTGAAATGCTCGCAATTATAGCCGGGGAGATGAAAAAATGAACATCTCGGAAAGGCTCAATGAGACAGGTTACGACTCGCTTGCACAGGAGGACAGGATTCGGCTGCTCCTGACCCTCGCCGACTGCAGGGATGTTCCCCGGAAAATGAAGATCCTCAAGGACAAGTCCGCAGCCCTGGGGGACATCTTCCACATGACGGAAAAATCCCTGGGGATATTCTCCGTCGAAGAATGGAAACGGATCGAGGCTATAAAGTCGCTCGGAAGATCCTTCCTTGAGGCGGAAATGCAGAGTTCCGAGGCCTATTCCTCGCCGCAGAAGGCTGCCGACTATCTGCGGCTGAAGTTCTCAGGATCAGACATTGAGAGGATGGAAGTCATGTTCCTTGATTCGAAAAACCATCTTTTGAAAAGTGAAACCGTCTCCTCCGGCACAGTCGACCATTCGATCGTCTATCCGAGGGAGGTCATGAAAAAGGCCCTGGAATTCAAGGCGTCCTCGATAATAATCGGGCACAACCATCCCTCGGGAAACTGTGCGCCGTCGAATGACGACATACGCATGACGCAGGCGATTGTGAACTGCCTGTCCCTCTTTGACATCAAGGTGCTGGACCATCTGATCGTCGGGATGATTGACAGGTATTTCAGTTTTACCGAGAACAATCTTTCCCTCCGGAGCAGCATCCATGACATGGGGATAGGTGAGAGCAAGGGGGATTATTCCATTAAAAAGGATGACGGTCCGCTCCTGAAAAGGATCAACGATAAGCTGGAGTCCCTGGCGAAAAATCTTGATTCCGAGGAGACGGAGAGACAGATAAGGGAATACCTCAAGTTTTCTACGAAGTTCTACACATACTCGCTCTGCAACCAGCTTCTCATATATTCCGAGGCCATGAGGAGGAATTATCCGGTCGAACAGGTCGCGGGATTCAGGGCATGGGGCGGACTCAGGGGAAGGAATGGCGAGAATGTGCATGTGAAGCGTGGCGAAAAGGGGTTCACCATCCTTGTTCCGCTGGCCTTGAACGTCTACCAGAGGAATGAAGACGGCTCCTTCAGGCTCAATGGCAATGGGGAGAAAATCCCCCTGGCGGATGAAAATGGAAAACCTTTAAAACGGATGGCGTTTACAACCGGGACGGTATTTGATGTCAGGCAGACCACCGCAATCGAAGCCGGTGCTTTCAAGGAAAGGCCGCAGCACAGGAACGTGTCCGCCGT
>CAZDNQ010000685.1:0-2907 GCA_964506605.1 uncultured Victivallis sp.
CGGATGAACAGAAAATATTCCCGGGAGTGGTATCTTGGCAGAATAGCCGCAATAAACCGGATTTTACCAGGATGTTCGCTCACCACTGATATCATTGCCGGTTTCTGCGGCGAGACGGAGGAGGAGCATCAAGAGACACTCATCCTCATGCGAGAGGTTGGTTTCGACTTCGCCTATATGTTCAAATACTCGGAACGGCCAGGCACGAAAGCCTCGCGGCATATGAAGGATGATGTGCCGGATGAGATGAAAACCCGGAGGCTGAATGAAATAATTGCTCTGCAAAATGAGCTTTCCGCTGTAAGCAAGAAGGCAGATATTGGCCGGACATTTGAGGTTCTGGTTGAAGGTAAGGCAAAGAAACCCGCCGGTGCTATGATGGGCAGGTCTTCCGGAAATAAGGTGGTGGTCTTTCAGGCCTCGGAGGTACGACCAGGTGACTATGTTAAGGTCTCCGTCACCCGCTCAACCTCTGCCACTCTGATTGGCAACCTCGTCTGAACCCCGAACCTCACAGCAGCAGGACCGTAGGACCGCAAGACTATAACTCTCAGACCTTCAGACTTCAGACCTTGAGACCATGATACCCTGTAAGAACTGTCCCCGCCGCTGTAATGTTGACCGCTCCCAGGCTGTCGGCTGGTGTCGTATGGACGACAGGATTCATGTCTCCTCAATTGTTCTCCATCGCGGCGAGGAGCCGCCAATTTCAGGAGTAAAAGGGATTGTGAATGTTTTCTTCCCGTCGTGCAACATGGAATGCGTTTATTGTCAGAACTGGGAGATATCGTGCCGCGGTACCCGGGGAACCGTTATGAGCCTTGATGAGGTCTGCGATGCCGTCATTCAGCTTTTGCCGTCTTCAGAGAATAACCTGGGATTTGTATCCCCAACTCATTTCGTGGTTCATATGATTTCAATCGTTGAGGAATTGAGGAAGCGCGGATCCAATCCTACAATAGTCTATAATACCAACGGATACGAGCTTCCCGAAACCATACGCTCACTGGAAGGCCTTGTGGATGTTTGGCTGCCCGATTTCAAATACTCCGATGATGATCTGGCCGAAGCCCTGTCTCAGGCACCGGACTACAGCCAGTATGCATTGCGGTCTATAAAAGAGATGGTGCACCAGGCAGGCACAACCTTGCACACTGACGATCTGGGCATCGCCCGTCGCGGAATAATTATCCGTCACCTGGTACTGCCAGGGTTTGCGGATAACAGCATTGGAGTTCTGAGATTAATTTCGGAAAACCTTTCGCCCAACCTGCATATCTCATTGATGTCCCAGTATTATCCTCCTGATAATCCTGCATTCGCTCAATCAGTTACCGGTAAAGAGGAGAAAAATCACAAATTTGAAGCAGCGACGAAGGAGCATAATCAATCCCTTACACGAACCTTTCCTGATAAAGTCGGGAGTGTCGCGGCGAAAATTGCAGATCACAGATCTCTTACTCGCACCATTACCCGGGAAGAATACGAAACCGTTGTCGATTCATTTCATGCTTTCGGCTTCAGCCGCGGTTGGGTCCAGGACTTCGAGAGCCAGAGAACCTACCGTCCGGATTTCTCGAAGGGTAATCCTTTCGAAAGGTAGAGGATGTGGAGAAAAGGGTTGTGAGTTAACGGTTCAATCCGATTTGACACCAGGCAACTCACAACCCGGATAAATCTATTCAGAATCCTTCTTCCTCCTCTTTTCCAGAATGAGTTTATCAATCAGGTAACTGGCAATACTTATGCTTATAGTCATTATTAATCCCTCTTGCCAACCATACACTTTACAGAGGACTGGTACCCATATTAGAGCGAGAAAGGCAATAAATGGTACAATAGTTTTCATATTCAATTAACTAATCACTTTGGTAATCCATTTTGCGACCTTTCCCACCACTCCTGTAGAACCTGCAACGGCACCAGACAATGCTCCAAAGCCAACAGAGCCCCATTTTACTTCACCGTTCATCATGTAGGAACCAATTGCTCCTGATGTCGCTCCCCAGATAGCACCTACGGCATCAGATACTGCCCAGACGGGAACAAGTACATTGCTTTCCTTGTCAATCATTACTATGCCAACATCTGGATTCTCATCCCACCATTCCATTGATGCTATTGAAATAGCGATCGCATAACCGCTAATGTAACCACAACTTTCATTCACAAGATAACCCTTTGAAATCCAATCATCTTTCATTTTTTGAAGCTCTCTTGCAAGCTGGTACTCGGAAATGGTTCCCTCAAATCCCATTCTGGCTAAATCAGACAAATGAATTAAAGTATTATATTCAAACTGATCTACAATATTATATGCTTCCGCCTGATCGATTAAAGTGTAAACAGATGCTTCATCTCCTTCTTTACGTAGCGCATGATTTGATAAAACCAGCTTCTTGGTCACATCAATATCTATCAAACCCTTTGATAGCTCAAGCCCTTGGCTCATTAAATCAATATCTAAATCTGAAAGCTCCAGGCATTCCAAGAATTCATTTTGAAATTTGTTTATGTAATCAATCCTTTCGTCAAGAGTATTTAAGCTATTATCTAGTTGAAAATTCTCCTTCACATTTGTCAGGAAATCATTGTGTAGAACTCCAATCTTCTCAAAAAAGTCAAACTTAAGAAGATTTGAATCAGGATCTTCTATCTGTCTATTATCGCAAGATAACAGAAAAACCAGAAATATGATCGAAAAGAAACCTAAAACACTAACTGGCTTTTTCATTTTGCAGCGAGATTAGATGAGCCTACTTCTTTTTTCAGGTGTTATTTCGGCATTTTTTCACCTTTGGATAAACAATGGGTGTTCAGCCCTTCCATGAACCATCGTATAATTATAAATAACTTATTTAAGTTTCGCAAGTGATTTTAGGCCGCTTGCTTGAGTTCGAGATTATC
>CAZDNQ010000686.1:0-2905 GCA_964506605.1 uncultured Victivallis sp.
CACTTGAGGAACGATATCCTTACAAGCAATAATAGCTTGAAGATTTGCAGGATTCCTCGGTAAACAATCATCATCTTGAGACGAAACGCAAACCCTCCAAATTCATAAGACTATCTGGAAAAGACCGTGAAGCGTCATTAAAACGTGGAGGAGACGGCTTTGCAGCCAGATTCGACAGGACAGGCTGGCTTTCGGCCGATGGCATCTCCGGCGAAATAATTGAATATTCCAGCTCAGGTATGAGCATCTGCGCCAGGATAAAGGCGGAAAAGCCCGGCGGTGTCTTCCGCACAAACATCTTCAGCCTGAATATCCACGACGGAGGGCTTCTCATAGGGTGGCTCGGTCTCGGAATAGGTGGAAGGAAATGGTACACGCAGATACCGTTCGGTAAAATCGAATTTGGCAAATGGTACGATCTCGTATTCCTGTTCAAGACTGGCATGCTCGAAGTCTTCGCCAATGGTTCACTGATGGATTCCGTCAGGCTCGTGCAGGAGCCTTGCATAGTTTCTTCCGGATCGATCATGATCGGGGGCTGGAGGATACAGGATCTCTCTTTCAAGGCTTTTCCGGAAGACACTGTGGACGGCATCTATTCCGCTTTGTTCACCGGCCTCATTGATCATGTAGCATTCTGGAACCGTGCGATCACGGATTCGGAAATCGCTTCGCTGAGCGCCGTCAGGAAACTGAAAAGGAAAATTGCGAAATCCGCATGGCGTAAATGCCTAAAGGATTATCAGGAATACCATGAAGCTTCAGTTGCAAAGGATGTAAAAAAGTGCGAGAGGCTTGGCCTCTCCATACGCAGGTTCATGGCAAGAGATCCGCAGAGGCCTGTATACCATCTGACTGCTCCGCTGGGATGGCTCCTGGATCCGGCGGGAGCCTTCTACCACGACGGGAAGTACCATGTCTACAGCTACAGGAACATATTCTCCATGCTCACATGCAATTCCCTGGACCATTTTGTCAGCGACGACATGATCCACTGGAAGGACATGCCTGTCGGCGTCTGGGCGGATACGGATCTCGATCGACACGGTATATGGCTCGCGAACTGTTTCATCGATGACAACGGCGTCCCGAGCATGATCTACACCTCGCACGGTCTCAAGGGCAAGATCGGAGTTCTGGCTCGCAGCCACGACAACATGCTGACATTCGACGAGAAGAAACCTGTCATAACAAATATTATTCAACATGACGGACATACCTGGAAGGACGGCGACACTTGGTACACGATCACTACGCGGCAGTTTTTCGGGAAACGATCCGGAGGCAAGGGCGATTCCGTGGTAATTCTTTCGTCGGAGGATCTTGAAAACTGGGTGGAGAGGGGAGAGTTGTTCAGTGTCAAGAAGTTCAGGAATCCGAAGGACGACCATCAGCGGTGGGGCTTCACCGAGTTCCCGTATCTCATTCCGTTCGGCGACAAATATGTCTTCATGACGGGAACTCATCCGGTAATGTACTGGGTCGGGGAATTCGACAGGAAGAAGCTGAAATTCATTCCAGATCAGAATGAAGGAAAACTTCTTGACTATCTGAATCCACTCCATTGCTTCAGCCCGATGACAGTTGACAACAAAGGGCCGGACGGATCTGAAAGGCGGATAATTTATGCGATGTACCTATATCTCAATGGGAATGTCGGTTCAATTCCCTGGAACGGGATTCATGTGCTGCCGCGTGTGCTTGCCCTGGATGGCGAATATCTGAAGCAGGAGCCGGTGCCGGAAGCAAGGAGTCTTCGAGGCAAGCGGTTTTCCATGAAGAATATTTCCATTGAATCCGGGGAACGCGGATTTAATGGAAATATAAAAGGTGATGCCTTGGAAATACTTGCTGAATTCAGGTCTGGAACGGCTAAAAAGTTCGGACTTAAACTGCGAACTTCGCAGGATGGCAGGAAGTTTACGCGTGTATGCTGTGACATGGCAAAAGGAAAGTTCTCTGTTGAAGGTGGAATAAACATCCGAGCCCCGTACAAGGATCTCGGGAAAGGTCCGCTGCTCATTGGAAATGACGGGAAGGTGCGTCTGCATGTTTTCCTGGACAAGGCATGCTTTGACATTTTTATCAACGGACTGACATGCAGCGGATCGTTCAGCGCCGATCCTGAAGACACGGGTTTGGATATTTACAGCGAGGAAGGTTTAGCCCATCTGGAATCACTTGATATATGGAAAATGAAACCAGCTTGGAAATTGAAAGATTAATAAATAGGGAGAATACCTTGACAGGATAACGGGATTGACAGGATGAGCTGATTTAATTAAATCATGAAAATCCTGTAATCCTGTCGAAAAAAATGAGGGATTTATGAAATACATTGGCAGGAAATATGATTTAGTAGTCGTCGGCGGCGGAGTTGGCGGAGTTGTCGCTGCGGTGACCGCCTCCAGGAAAGGTCTGCGGGTGGCTCTTGTCGACAACAAGGCCGGGCTTGGAGGGAACGCCTGCTCGGAGATCGGTGTATCAATAGACGGCGCCGAATGTTTCGGGCTGTTTCCGAACATGCGCGAGGGCGGGCCCGTCGAGGAGCTTAAGGAGCAGCTGGTCAAGCTGGATCCGTTCTACCGCAGTACGCAGGGTAGCACGACGATGCTGTTCTGGTGCGAGGAGAACAAGGTGGATGTCTATTCGGAACTGAATATTCATGATGTGGAGAACAAGGGGAGGAAGGTGCTGGCGGTATACGGGTCGCAGTCGGGGACGGAGCGCAACTACAAGCTTGTTGCAAAACAGTTTGTCGATGCGACCGGAGACGGCGCCGTCGCCGCGCTTGCGGGCTGCGAATACCGCATAGGACGCGAGTCGAAAAAGGAATTCGGGGAGCTTCTGGCTCCAGACAAGGTGGACCGTGGAATCATGGGCGCATCCGTGCTTTTCAGGGCGA
>CAZDNQ010000687.1:0-2899 GCA_964506605.1 uncultured Victivallis sp.
CTTCGTCGTCAACGCCGCCGGGCTCTACGCCGACGAGATCGCCAAGCTGGTCGGCCTCACCGACTTCAAGATCGTCCCCCGCAAAGGCGAGGAGTACCTCCTCGACCGCCGCGTCGGCTCGTTGGTCCGCAAGGTGGTCTTTCCCGTCCCCACCCCCACCTCCAAGGGGATGCTGGTCATCCCTACCGTCGACGGCCCGGTGATGGTCGGACCGACCGCGGAAGACATCGACAGCCGGACGGATTTCAGCACCACCAGGTCCGGGCTAGAAGCCGTATTCAAGAACGCGCAGAAGATGGTTCCGGCGATCAGGGCCACCGACATCATAACCTCGTTCGTAGGGCTACGTCCCGCCGCCACCGGCGGAGACTTCATAATTGGAAAGACCAAGGTGAAAGGATTCATAAACGCGGCCGGCATACAGTCGCCCGGCCTCACCGCCTCCCCCGCGATCGCGGAAATGGTGCGCGACATACTGGCAGGGGAAGGATTGGAATTGAAGAATAAAAGTAATTTTTGTCCTGAAAGAAAACCTGTGCCAAAGATAAGGCCGCTGGTGGAGAAAGGGGACTATGAAGCAATAGGAAAACTTATTGGCAAGGACAAAAATTATTCCCGTCTTGTGTGCCGCTGCGAGAACATCACCGAGGCGGAGATAGTCGCGGCGGTCAGGAACGGCCATACTACCCTCGACGGGATAAAATTTTCGGCGCGCGCCTGCACCGGCAGGTGCCAGGGCGGATTCTGCACCTCGCGCATCCTCGACATCATCCATCGCGAGACCGGCATCCCCATAGAGAAGATCACAAAGAAAGGAAAAGGCTCGGAGGTATTGCTGTCCAAGAAGTAAAACAGACATTCCTGTCTGCTATTTATAGAATCGGTGAATCGGTGAAACGGAGAATCGGCGAACCGGAGATATTGGATGAAAAAACCATGCCTTGCGGCATTGACTACGAACGGATTCAAAATCAGAGGGAATATGTTTGTAGTTAAGCTCGCAAGAGCTGTTCTTAATGTAACACAGGCATCTTGCCTGTGGACTTGAAAATTTTATGAACTTGAAATACGACATAGTCATCATCGGTGCGGGGCCAGCGGGTCTCGCAGCGGCCGTTTCCGCCAGAAAGAACGGCATCGGCAGGATCCTTGTCGTCGACCGCGAAAGTTCCGCCGGCGGAATCCTGAACCAGTGCATCCACAACGGATTCGGGCTCCATAAGTTCAAGGAGGAACTCACCGGGCCGGAATATGCAGAAAGATATATGGATCTGGCCGAGCAGTCCGATGTCAATATTTTGCTGAATTCATGTGTCATAGATATCATTCCTTCCGGAAGCGGAAAAGAAGTGATTGTACTTTCGGAAGAGCAGGGGCTCCTGAGGATTTCGTGCAAGGC
Source organism: uncultured Victivallis sp. (assembly GCA_964506605.1). Classification (GTDB taxonomy): domain Bacteria; phylum Verrucomicrobiota; class Lentisphaeria; order Victivallales; family GWF2-50-93; genus GWF2-50-93. The sequence goes on from CAZDNQ010000687.1 coordinate 1,400, forward strand.
CGTGATCCTGGCGATGGGCTGCCGTGAGAAGAACCGCGGAAACATTGCAATCCCAGGGAGCCGTCCGGCGGGGATCCTGACTGCGGGATTCGCCCAGAAGATGGTGAACCTGCACGGATATATGCCCGGCAGGGAGGTCGTTATACTCGGTTCCGGCGACATCGGACTCATAATGGCCAGGCGAATGTCGCTCGAAGGCGCAAAGGTCAAGGCCGTCATCGAGCTCCAGTCGCATCCCGGCGGTCTCAACAGGAACATCGTCCAGTGCCTCAACGACTTTGACATCCCCCTCCATCTTTCGCATACCATCAGCGAGATCAAAGGCGACCGGCGAATAACTTCCGTTGAAGTTTCGCCTGTCGTCGACAGGTCGTTTCCTGACAGAGCCCGCAGCTTCCATCTTGACTGCGACACTCTTCTCCTTTCGGTCGGGCTCATCCCTGAGAATGAACTATCATTGAAGGTGGGTGTCCAGCTAGACAATGTCACGCGCGGTCCTGTCGTTGATTCCAACCTGATGACAACTGTCGAAGGCATCTTCGCCTGCGGCAACGTCCTCCATGTGCACGACATTGTGGACTGGGTCTCGGAAGAAGCTGAATTTTGCGGTCACGCAGTGGCTCTATATATAAGAGGAGAACTGTCAAAAGGCAGGGAAATCCCTGTGCGCACCGGCAAGATGCTGAGCTATACGCTTCCATCCAAGGTCGAGGCCGGCAAGCCGGCGGTTCTTTCCTTGCGGACCTTGGCGCCTCTGGAAAATATTGTTTTATCGGTACGGACGGAAAAGGATATATTGTACAAGAAGAAATTCAGGAAGATATTCCCGAGCGTCATGCAGAGGATCTCCCTCAAGGAAATCCCCGCCGATGCCCAATACATTGAAACTTTCATAACCACAGAACCCACAGAAACATTAACCACGAAACACACGAATGACACGAAAATTTAATAACTCTTTGTATTACCATAAAAAAGATATTCTCTGTGCTCTCTGTGTCTCTGTGGTTAATTTTCATAGGATTGGTAATAAATGAAAAAGGAAATCATCTGCATAAGCTGTCCGAACGGGTGCGCCCTCGAAGTCAATGTCGAGAGCGGGAAAGTCCTTTCTGTGAAGGGGAACGAATGCAAGAAGGGCATTGATTATGCGAAGAATGAAGTCCTCAATCCTCTTCGATTCGTGACGACCACCGTGAAGATCGCCGGCGCTTCGCTTCCGCTGCTTCCCGTCCGCACAACCAAGCCGGTACCGCGGGGGCTGTGCGCGAAGATTGTAAAGAAGGCGTCGAAGATCGAGGTGAAGGCCCCTGTCAAGATCGGCCAGATCATCGCCCCCGACATCCTCTCCACCGGCGCCGACCTCATCGCCACCCGCTCCCTCAAGTAGCACAGACACTTGTCCCTTCGAATGACCGGGATTCCTGTCTGTGGCATCTTCATTTTCTAAATCTGGCTCTGCGCCATTGCGCCTCTGCGTTGAAAAATTCTACCTCTCCG
>CAZDNQ010000688.1:0-2897 GCA_964506605.1 uncultured Victivallis sp.
GGCCGAACGGCGCCGGCAAGACCACTCTGTTCAGGATGATTGTCGGACAGGAGAAACCGGACTCCGGAACGCTGGAGATCGGCGGGACAGTCAAGCTCGCATACGTCGACCAGCACCGCGACGCGCTCGACAACGACAAGTCCATATACGAGGAGATCACAGGCGGACTGGACGAGCTCCCGCTCGGCGACCGCACAATCAACGGACGCGCATACTGTTCGCGCTTCAATTTCCGCGGAACGCAGCAGCAGAAGAAGGTTGGAAATCTCTCTGGCGGTGAACGCAACCGCGTCCATCTCGCGAAGCTCCTCCGCACCGGCGGCAACCTGCTGCTCCTCGACGAACCAACGAACGATCTGGACGTCAACACCATGCGCGTCCTCGAAGAGGCGCTCATCGAGTTTTCCGGATGCGCGATGGTCATCAGCCATGACCGTTTCTTCCTTGACAGGATTTGCACGCACCTGCTGATATTTGAAGGCGACGGGAAGCTGAAATGGTTCGAGGGCAACTTCCAGGCGTACGAGGAGAAGATGCTCGCGTCCGACGCGGAACATCTCCTGCACCGCCGCAAGCATTACAGGCGCCTGGCGCTGCACTGAGATTCCTTTTGAGATAAATTAGGATTCGTTTGTAGTCAAGACCGTAAGGGCTGTTCTTGTTTTTGATATATTTTGGCTAGGTTAATGGGACCTTTTTCATGAGCGATGTCCAGGAAACAATTGCGCGTACCGGTGCGGTGAAGCAGGCTCCCGCCCTGGGCAAGCTAGGTCCGTATATCCTTGTCGACTACATCGGCCGCGGCGGCGCTGGGATCGTCTACCGAGCCAGGGACGCCGACAAGGCAGAGGTCGCCGTAAAGGTCATGACCGCCACACCTGCGGTTTCGCATGCCGAGATAGCGCGTTTCCTCCGCGAGGCGGAAACCTCCAAGCTCCTCAGGAAGCATCCGAATATAATCACTGTCTATGACACCGGCCAGGACGGCCAGGATTATTATATCGCCATGGAGCTTGTCCCTGGCGGGAAGACTTTGAGTGATCTGGAAGGGAAGAAGCTGCCGGTGAAGGAGATTTTGAACTACGTTATTCCGGTAGCCAAGGCGCTCGAATATGCGCACCAGGAGGGAATAGTCCACCGCGATCTCAAGCCGGCGAACATACTCATAAACGAGTTCAACCAGCCGCTCCTCGCCGACTTCGGGCTTGCGAAAATGGAGACTTCACAGCAGCTCACAATGACAGGTACGGTCATGGGGACGCCTTGGTACATGACGCCGGAACAGTGCGGCATGGGCGATGGTGAATACACACAGCAGTCGGATATCTATGCATTTGGATTCATGTTATACGAGCTCCTGACAGGCGTGCCGCCGTATCCTCTGAACACTGAAATGCAGCTCCCGGAGATTTTTAGCACGATACGGGAAGTTGAACCTGTTCCTCCCCGGAAACTGAGGAAGGACATCAGCCGCAACCTCGAGGCGGTAATCCTGAGGACGCTCGAAAAGGAGAAGAAGCTGCGATACAAGGAAATGTCACAGGTGCGCGCGGACCTGGAGGCGTGCCTGGCTGGAGCTCCTGTCTCCGTGCGCCGTCTCTCCTGGGCGGAGGAATGGGAGAAATGGCTGCGCAAGCACAGTTCACAGGCAATCATCGCCGCAGTTGCAATAGCCATCGGAGTGAGCCTGTACTATTTCCTGGTCGTCCCGTGGATGAAAGGAAGCGGATTTGCAAAGCAGAATGCCGACTTGGATGCTGTTGCTGCAAAACACAAGGCCGACAGGCTGGAGGAGGAGCTTATCCTTCTTAAGAAGACAGATGCTACACCGGATGAGGAAGCCAAAACTATTGCTATGCTCCAGAAGGGCAGGGAGGCCGTTGCAGCTGGCAGGCTTGATGATGCGGAATCGAAATTCAGGTCGGCCGCCGACTGGGCTGAAAAGAATGGTCACAAGGGGATGCTTCTGGAATCCAGGAGCTTTGTCGCCAGGATCGCGCTGGCGAAAGGCGAGAAGTTCAAGGCCGCGCAGATGTTCCAGGAGATTTCAGATGCATACGGGAAGAACACCCTCAACGGCAAGATAGCCCTCTTCGAGTGCGCCGCCGCAAAATGGCTCCAGGAAGATGATGCCGAAGCCTGCAAGATCTGGCAGCTGCTGGCCGGCATGGATTCAGCCGCGGCGGATGTTGACATCAAGACACCGGGCGGATATATTAAATTTCTATCCAAGGCGATGCTGGACCGCGGGAAAAGCATAGGTGCAAATGAAGTCACATCGTCATGCCCGCAGCTGTTCAGGGGGCTGGCATACTGGGTCCTGGCGCAATGTACGGTCGCAGGCAAGATGAAGGAGGAATATCTCTCAGAGGCGTCTAAGAACAAAGGCATATTCATATGGATAAGACAGGAGGTCGGTCATGAAGCAGGCAAATAGTATGAAGAGGATTACGAGGAAGTATTTCACCCTCACTGAAATTCTTGCGGTGACAGCCATTATCAGCATGATTCCGGCTGGAGCATTTCTCAAGGTGAAGCAGAAGGCTCTTGAGACCGAATGCCTTAACAACATGCGCCAGGTCGGCACCGCCATCGTCGCGTTCCAGCTGAGCAACGGCGAATATCCGAAGGCTGCTTTTTTTCCAGCCAATCCCAAGACCGACAAGAACAGCATCCGCGTGGTTCTCGGCGATGAACTTGGCGAGAAGGTCTGGGTCTGCCCCTCCATGCCTGAGGAGCTCAGGAAGAAAGGCCTGACCTGGGTCTATAACGACACTCTCGCCGGCAAGCAGACTGTGAAGGATCCTGAAAAGACCTGGATACTGATCGAGTTCACATGTGTTTCCAAGAACACCCCTTCAGCACATCCCGGCGGATACAATATCGTCTATGCCGAC
>CAZDNQ010000689.1:0-2891 GCA_964506605.1 uncultured Victivallis sp.
GCCTGCTCCAATCTTTCAAAAATCTGCAGGCATAAATAGGACAGATATGGAGATGGAGACTTCTTCTGGCCGAAATCCCAAGCTTTCAATTTCAAGTATATCGATTCAGGAATATAGAGGCCGTCCTCATTCTGCTTGTCTTTTATCATGTCTATCATTTTTATGAAGCGCGGGTCATGATGCACGAACCTGTATTTACTTAAAACACCCGCTACACTGACAATATCATACCAACATGACGGGGCCTTCAACTTGCGGAAATCCGTCCCCATATAAAACATGTATGGATGCTGTTCAAGGCTGCCTTCCCACAGGCTTAGTAGCGCCTCCACAGAGGTGGTCGCTGAAAAAGAAGACTGATATTCTGGTATATACGACAACAAGTCGGCCATTATCAGCGTTGCATACGGACAACAATCCTCTCTCCTCCCAGGGCCTCGGAACTTACCCTGTTCCTGAGAAACAGCACATGGAAACCCGTTATCTCTACTGAGCGACACCAGATAGTCAACGCCGGGCTTGATTAATCCAGGGTAATCCACTCCCGCTTTTAGAAGCGCAAGCAATAACAGAGGCGCATCGCACAGACACCAGCTGAACATATCCACGCCTGTTCCGCCGAAATGTTTCGGAACATTGGTCAGCGATTGATATACACCATTGTCATCCCGATGCTTAAGAATTCCGTCAATTGCCGCCTTGATTTCTGGAACATCTATATCGAATCCGAGGTCGAGAAGGAATAGTAGCTTATGTATCGGCAAATCCGGATTCTTATGATTTGTTACTGGTTTGCCATGAAAGTTCGCAATATCAATAAGATAGTTTTGAATCCGACCATCAGTCAAAGCCTCGTTTTTTATTTCAATGAGCTCATCCCTCGGCTTGCGGCATACGTGAAGAAAAATTGCATACTTCAGCCAAACATCGCTAAGATCAAAAAGCTTCTGATACTCCATTTTCATTTCCATCCTCCTCTAGATGAAATTCCATGGACACAATGCCGCCTAAAGGTATGTCAAATTCCAGTTTTCCACTGCACATATTGTATCCGACTTATCTTTACAAGTAAAGAGGGTGCATCATTGCGCAAGGAGGTCATAGCGCTAATCCAGGGGAAAACACAGACTTGGATTGCCAGATGGAGAAGCTACCACTACAGTCCGCCGCCGGTCTTCCGGTCATGGCAACCTTTGCAGAGGGGTTGCCAGTTTTTTTGATCCCAGAATAATTTATCATCGCCACGGTGCGGGATGATATGGTCGATTACGGTGGCTGGGGTCAGCTTTCCTTGACATTGGCATTTCACACAAAGAGGATGCGCACGCAGATAGCGCTTCCGCGCCGCCTGCCATTTGCCGTTGTACCCACGCGCCGCAGCGCTCTCTCGCACATATAATCCGCGATGCTGCGCGCAATAAGGCTCGTCGCCTAGATTGGGGCAGCCGGGATGACGGCAGGGTCGTTTCGGTTTTCTTGGCATATGCCCACCTTCAAATAAAAAGTAGCCCACGTTCATCATAAACGGAGCCGCCGTTCTGGTTCTTTAGCGCCCGGTCCAGCGCCATGACCAGCGCCACCGCACCGTCCACCTTTTCGGTCGACTTTTCCTTGTCGATCTTCAGGTTCCCGGCAGGGTCGGTACGGACAAAGATGTTGTCTATGTTCCATCGGAGCAATGGATGTCCATCGTGGGTCAGGCTCTTTTCCAGCACCAGACGCATCAGGTCTTTCGTGGGGTTGCTCATGTCCTTGAAGCCCTGGCCGAAGGGGACCATGGTGAACCCATCATCTTCCAGCGCCTGCACCATCATGCTGGCGTTCCAGCGGTCGTAGGCGATCTCTCGGATGTTGTACCGTTCGCCCAACTTCATGATGAACTGCTCAATGAACCCGTAATGGACAACGTTGCCCTCGGTGGTCTGGATGAACCCCTGCTTCTCCCACACATCGTACATCACATGATCGCGCCGCACACGAAGCTGCAAGGTTTCCTTCGGAAGCCAGAAGAAGGGCAGCACTACATAAGGTTCGCCCTCATGCTCGGGAGGGAAAACGAGCACAAGCGCCGTCAAGTCACTGGTGCTGGCAAGGTCGAGCCCCGCGTAGCAGCTTCGCCCCTCCAACGCGGAAGCCGTGAAGTTGCTTCTGCACGCATCCCACTTGTCCATGGGCATCCATCGGACGGAGGTATTCGTCCACTGGCAAAGGTGGAACTGTCGGAACTGGATCTCCTCAGCAGGGTTTTCCTTGGCACTCTCGCATCGAGCGGTGTAGTAGTCCATGTCCACCGTGCGCCCCAGCGAGGGATTGGCCTTCTTCCACACCTCGGGATCCGTCCAGTCCGCCGTGTCCGGCGCGCTGTATACCACAGGGTAGAAGGTGGGATCACTTTTGCGCCCCTCCAACAGATCCATCGCTTTGGCGTGCACTTCATAGCAGATGCTGGTCCGGTCGGAACCGGCTGTCGTAATGACGAAGTTCAGTGGCTGCTTGCGCGCAGCGCCCGCACCCTTGGTCATGACGTCAAACAGTTTACGGTTGGGCTGGCCGAGCAATTCATCAAAGATGCAGGCATGGACATTGTAGCCATACTTGGAAGCCACATCACTTGAAAGCGCCTGGTAGATGCTGCGTGTCGGCATGTACACCAGGCGTTTTTGCGATTCCACGATCTTGATGCGCTCCAGAAGGATCGGCGACTGCAACACCATATCTTTCGCCACTTCAAATACAATGCTCGCCTGCTGGCGGTCATTGGCGCAGCCGTAGATCTCCGCGCCATCCTCGTTGTCGGCGCAGAGCATGTACAGCGCAATGGCCGCGGCCAGCTCGCTCTTTCCGGCCTTCTTACAGATCTCAACAAATGCCGTGTTGAACTGCCGGTAGCC
>CAZDNQ010000690.1:0-2890 GCA_964506605.1 uncultured Victivallis sp.
GCCGAAGGTGTAGAGCTGTTCGACGTGGCCGAGGTCGAACCGCGTCTTCTGCTCGCGGCGCTTCAGATCCTTCTCGAGGAACTTCTTGTCCATGAACACGCCTTCGTACCTGTCGAGGCGTTTCCTGCACCACTGGTTCTTCTCCAGGAATTCCCCGAGTCCGGGAATGTCTCCGGGATAATCCAGATCTTTGCCATATGCCAGTACTTCCTTGCACCATGACGCCTTCTGGTGGGTGAAGGGGAGAGGTTCGTAGAAATGGAATGTGTATGCGGTCTTAGGATCGTCGAACACGGGAAGATCCTTCAGGGCCCAGGTCGCGTTCCAGTCGTTGCCGCCTACCATTATCCAGTGATCGTTGTCGATTCCGCGGATGCTCTTGATTATATTTCCTGCAAGCCTGTTCCACGGATCAGATGAAGGGAGGGCGATCTCGTTGAGAAGTTCGAATATTATCTGCGGCTTCTTCCTTGGAGAAAATCTCCGTGCGATCTCCTTCCACATCGAGATGAAACGCTCCTGCTGCTCGGGCTTGTCGAAGAGGGAGCAGGTCTCAGGGGAGTCGAAGGTGAAGCCGGGGGCCCTGTGTACGTCCAGCACCAGGTTGAGACCGTGCTTCTCGCACCAGTCAAGGCACGTGTTCACATAGTCGAATCCGGATTCCTTGTAGACGAAAGGCTTGTCGTCGTCCTCGAAGAGCGGGTAGTCGACCGGGAGCCTGACATGGTCCATCCCCCACGAGGAGATCTGGGCTATGTTCCCTTCCTTTATGAAAGATTTGAAATGACTGTGGTCGTATTTCTGATACTGGGAGAGCCATCCGCCCAGGTTTGCGCCGACATCGAATCCGGCAAGCTTATCTGACTCCATGTATTATTCCTTAATTGAATGTTGCTAAGTTAAGGCAAGTAACGCGGGGTATCACCCCGCGATTCCCTCGGGCAGATTGCCCGAGCTACTTCAATTGCCACCTTGACTTAGGGACATTAATTCCTTAATTGATGCATTGGGAAAATCAAGCCTATACTAATAATCGGGATTTCCGGATAGTCCATCTTTGTTTTCCATGCTTTATCGCCCCTGAAATAAAATTCAACTATTTTTGATCAGGGTATTGACAAATATAAACTAGTATAGTACTATTATACAAAAGAAGAGATATGCCGACGACAAGAAGATCAAATTCAAATATGGAGGACAAGATGAGGAAGATGAAGATGATGATGGCTGCGGTAGCCGCCGCAGGATTTGCAGCAGTGGTCTACGCGCAGGCTGTGCAGTTCCCGTTTTTCGTCTACAACAACGACGGCGAAAAGGAGAACACCCATTTCATAGCCTCCGGATACATGGGAGATTTCGGCGATTTCAAGGTTGAGATGAACTGCGGCGACGCCCCGAAGGAGGGCAAGAGCTGCATCAAGGTGGAATACACCGGACAGAAGTCGCAGGGGCAGGGCTGGGCCGGAATCTTCTGGCAGGAACCTCTCAACAACTGGGGCGAGATGGACGGCGGATATAATCTGACCGGCGCTAAGAAGTTCGTATTCTGGGCGAAGGGCGCACAGGGCGGCGAAGAAGTCGAGTTCATGGTCGGAGGCGGAGCCGGCAAGAACGGCAAGAAGGGGAATACCGCCGAGGCGAAGCTCGGAAAGGTCACCCTCGCGAAGGACTGGACCAAGTATACGATAGATCTTTCCGGCAAGGACATGTCAAACATTATTTTCGGATTTGGATTTGTCGTGGCCGGCAACGCCAAGACTTTCTACATTGACAGGATGGCGTATGTGAACGCGGACATGGAATAACTCGGGCATTTCGCCAGGGCGAATAAATCTTGCCCGAGAGATTGAACCGGAGAATCGGTGAAACGGAGTGTCGGAGATAAGAAGTTACAATACAGCGCAGATAGAAACTGGAAGATTGAAATAAATGTATTCAGAAGATCTGGACAACAAGGGAGTTGAAATGGAGGAATGTTCCTCCTGCGGAAAAGAGCTGGGGGACGGGGCTGCAAGGTTCAGGAAGGATGAATTTGTCGTCTGCCTTGACTGCCATAGGGACGGAAAAGTCATTGAGTCTGGAATCACAAATATATGGAAAGAGCTCAGATGAAAAAGAAATCCGGCAAAAGCAGCGGGAAAGAATTGGATTCAGGGGATTTCCTCTACAAGGAGATATACGAGATCCTCCGAAAGGACATACTTGCAGGGAAGCACAAGCCCGGAAGCAGGATTCCTTCCGCCGATGAGCTTGCTGAAACTTACTCCGTCAACAGGCTCACCGTGAGGAAGGCTGTTTCCGGGCTGATCGCCGAAGGCCTGATCTACACCAGGCCTGCGCAGGGGACCTATGTCGCCGAGGGGATAGATGAGATCCTTTCGAGGAAGGGCAACGGGGACTCCGGCAACGGCAGGACGCTTAACGTGGGAATCGTGTCGAAGCTGCTGGTCACGGACAACATCGGGTTCTACCATTCCGACATGATCGCCGGCATCCACAAGGGGCTGATCGAGAACAGGGCGAACATGACGATCCTCCCGTTCACCGGCAGGGAGACCGAGGCCAAGCTGTTCGAGCATGTCAGGAACAGCACCCTTGATGCCGCAATCTACATAGGTCCTTTCGAGCAGATGGCCCTCAGGACCATGATTGAGAAGGGCGTGCCCGCGGTGATACTCGACTATTCCATGAGGAATTCCGGGACCGACTGCATATTCATAGATAACGCTTCCGGAGGATACAAGGCGATGGAGCATCTTGTCTCCCTCGGCCACAGGGACATCGCAGTTGTCACCGGCGACATGGAGCAGCCGGCGTCGAATGAGCGCCTTGACGGCGTCATGAAGGCCGCGGCCGAGAAGGGGATACCGGAAAAGTCGATAAGGGTGGT
>CAZDNQ010000691.1:0-2883 GCA_964506605.1 uncultured Victivallis sp.
TCAGGAATACAATTGTCATAATGACCAGCAACATCGGTGCTGAGCAGGTAATGAAGGGGGGCGGCATTGGATTTTCAGCCGACTCCAACTCCATGGACCAGGACTCCTATGAGAAGACAAGTTCGAAGCTGGTTGATATCGCTAAAAAACATTTCAAGCCCGAGTTCATGAACCGTGTCGACGAGATCATCGTGTTCAGGAAACTCGGACGTGAAGACCTGAAGGAGATAGTGACTACGGAGATCGCAAAGGTCACCAGCCGGCTGAAGGACAGGAACCTCAAGATGGATATTACCCCTGAGCTTGTCGATTTCATAATCGAAAAGGGATACAAGCCTGAATACGGCGCGCGTCCAATCAGGAGGGCTGTCGAACAGTATCTCGAAGACAATCTCGCCGAGGAGATCCTCCGCGGAAACATCTCGGACAATGCGAAGATAGAGGTGACCGTTTCCGACGGCAAGATCATATTCACCTCCGATCCCTTCACGGAATCCGATAAGAAGGATGAGAAGCCTGCGGAGAAGAAGCCGGAGAGGAAGAGGAAGGCTGCCAAAAAGGCGACATGATAATTGTAACTTGATACTTGTAAACGGTTGCTTAACACCTCTATGTCTTATCCTAGGTATCACAGGCATTCCTGCCTGTGATCTTGTTCCGGAGCGCCGGCGTACTTCGATATGCTCAGCACAGGTCCCGCCGGCAAATCAATAAAGACATCCCTTGGGGGATTAACTACAAACGGATACCTTGGAATATACTAAGATGAATTTGTTAGTAGTTAATCCTCCTCCGGAGGATGTTTCTTCGGAGTAGGTACGGGCTTCAGCCTGTACCAGTGATTTTAAGATAGGACGATGGTACAGCCTTCCGACTTCGTCCAAGTGCTACGACGGACACAGAAAGCCCGTACCTACTTCAGGAGCCGTTCCGCCGCATCAGCCTTGATCCATCCTTCCGAACCGTTTGCCGTGCGCACGCGGAGCCAGCTGTCGCGTTCCTCCTCGATGAAGAGTTTTTCGCCGCAGCTTATGCGGAAGTCAGCCTGGCGTGAAGTTTCAGATGGCAGCAGGTAGACCTGCATGTTCTTGATCACGGCGAACGCCGCTTTGGAGCTGTATGAGCTGGACGACTGGCTGATCGGTGCGGCAAGCATGACCGCAAAAATAATCCCGGCGCAGGAGATAAGGCTGTAGAATCCTGTTTCTGAGGCGAACTTCCTCCGCAGTGCGAGTATGATTCCTGCTGCCGCCCATACCGTCGCCAGGGCGAGCATCCATTCGTCGGGGCGGAGCATGTCGCGCACATATGTGAGTATGTCTCTAGGCGATTCAATCGTGCCGACCTCTGGAATCCCAAGCTTCCTGTGGAGGAGGTTCAGGTTCTCCCTGATGTCTGAATCCCTCGGGGAAAGATGCAGCGCGCGTTCATACATCACAAGCGCCTTTGCAGGTTCGCCAAGCTGGTAGAGACAGTTTCCAAGATTGTAAAGGGTCGCCGGATCCGGCGAATTCATGTCGAGCTGCTTCCTGTAATAGTCTGCGACCTTCGCAAATTCACCCTTGTTGTAGGCGTTCAGGGGATTGAAGGCCTGTTCCTGGACGTTCTCCGGATATGCGGACGCAGGAACGAAGATGAGGAGGAGAAGCAGTGAGAATTTCTTTAGTGCACCAAGCAGGGAGGCGCGGAGATCCTGCTTCCCGCGGGCTGACGCCCCGGGCATATAGGTGGAGTGAGCGCCGGACCTGAGTATCCCGGCAAGTTCAGGATCGCCTATCTTTCCTGCAAGCTCATCTGCGGAAGTTCCGGGAGGCAGGCCGGCCAGATCATTGAGGTAGGGCACGACATCGTTCTGGATCACAAGTTCCAGCTTCTCCGGATCGGTCTTGCGGATTTCGCGCAGTATTTTGCCTTTCATGGAAGCGGCCTTGAGTTTCCGCCTGAGCACCGGATCGTTTTCAAGGCGGAGCCTGCGGCGGTGCGCGAATTCGCTGGATCCCCATATCACCGGACCGAGTATGAACAGCAGTATGGTGAGAAGCAGATGGTTTCTCGACAGCGGCACCAGCACCGGACCTGTCAGGTTCTTCTTCAGATATAGTATGTCGTTGATTTTCCTTGTGCCGTTTTTCTTTTCGGCCTGGGCTGGCGCCGCAAGATCCTGCATGCCGGAATCTGCGACTACCGATGCCTGGGGATTGTCGGACTTGGCGACCTTTATCTTCCTGCTGAACGGCACTTCCACGTATTTGCCTGAAGCCGTGGAGAAGTAGGAGACCGGACAGGTGATCTCCGCGCTTCCTTCCTGGAGAGGGATGAGCACATATTTGATCTCGAAGCTGTCGGTGGTGGACACCTGTGACTTTTTGATTTCCGGAGGATACACCCGGAATCCTTCAAGTTTTATCTCCGGTGCTTTCAAGGTGTCGGTCGTCCCTTGGCCCGAACCGCTTATCTTCAGGGTCGACGGCTCTCCGGTCTTCAGGCTGTCCTGGCTCAGTTCTGAGTTTATCCTCCAGTTGCCGATCAGCCCGAGATAGTTCACAGCTCCGGAGGTGTCAGGAAGGGAAAGTGCTTCAATTTCGGGGAACTGGCAGGTCAGAGGCTGTTCCAGCGTCTTGTAGTTTGCGAACGGGCTTGAGAAGAAATCCTCAAACGGATCCGTGGATCTCTGGCTGCGCCTGTCGTTCGGAATCTTCACTACGCAGGCGGCATTTACTTTCCCTGTCAGCTTTCCGGCCGCGATAGGACGCAGCGCGGACCGGAACGTATATACCGTGAATGACTGTCCGTTGAGTTTTTCAACGGAAGACCCCACCGATGCGAAATGCCCGTTCTGGGGATTTGTCGAGCTGAAGTCGTGGAAGGCTACGTTGCCCATCG
>CAZDNQ010000692.1:0-2882 GCA_964506605.1 uncultured Victivallis sp.
GGTAGTCGCTCCTGTCAACCGTCCGCGCATATGCGGAAACTCCGCCTGTGTCATATCGGCCTTCGTCGGGCCTGTTTGCATTGTTGTCATCCATCAGCAAAGCTCCTGTTTACCGGAAAATACGGGCAATGATTAAAACGCCTGTATTATATTGCCTCTTTGCGGGCGTTGCCAGTATTAATCCTGTTTATAGCCTGGAGCGTGCGCATCTCAGTCCGGCATTCCCGCCTCCAGCCGGCGCCGGCCAGGATGGCCGCGCTCCAAGCACGAAAATATTCACAGGCACCATCGTTTGCTTTTTCTCATCTCAAGTGTAAATTCAAATCAGTGTCTTCAATTTCAATTCATCAACAGGATTCATCATGGCCGCTGCCAAGGAAAAACTGCCCGGTGGAACTGAAACCATACTCCTGGTCGACGACCAGGACGCGATCTGGGACTTCATGATAGAAGCCCTCCAGACGCTCGGATATTCCGTGATACTTGCCGAGAACGGTCTCGACGCAGTTGAAATCTACAAGAACAACCCGAAGCAGATTGACATGGTCATACTCGACATGATCATGCCGAAGATGGGCGGGCACAGCACCTTCTACCAGATAAGGGCGCTCGATCCAAAGGCCAAGATCCTGCTCTCAAGCGGTTATGTCTCTGAAGAGGAAGTAAACGACATCCTGAAGCAGGGAGCCGCCGGCTTCATCCCCAAACCGCACCGCATAAACGTCATCGCCAAGGAAATCCGCAGGATATTGGACGCGAAATAAGCTGCAGAGGCGCAAAGGCACAGAGAAAAGCGACCAGCAATCAGTTTTTCAGTAATTAGTAATCCAGGATTAAGCTTCCCGCCTTCGCAAGGACTACGGCGTGCATGCTCAGCATCAAGCATTCAGTTTCAAGTTTCATTTGAAGTTGTCCAGCTCCTTTTCGTCACCAATATACCATTTGCCGTTCTTCAGGACCCAGTACTGGGGTTTCTGGTCCTCCCAGTTGAGGCCGCGAATCTTGAGGGCTGGGATTACCTTCGCATCATTTTCCCTGACGCCAATCTTCACGCTGGTAATCCTTGCGCCGTCCTTTGGAACCTGTCCGAGTTTCAGGAATCCAGCCATGAGCTTCAGATATCCCTTCAAGGCATCCGCAGATACATTCTCCCTTGTCTTCGGATCCAGGAACTCGTAGGCGGCATTGGCATCATCGCTGACAAGCGCCTTGGTGAAGGCGGAATATCTCACGTCGATCTCCCTCTTGACAGCGGCTTCTGTCATCTTTCCTGCTGCGGGATTCGCAGGAAGTCCGCCGACCGCCTCGTCATTCGCATTCTTCGCTCCGGCCGCATTTTCCGCAGCTCCGCCCTCACCGCCCTTTATCTTCTGTATGGCCGCCTTGACAGCCAGAGCCCCGTCGAGGTCGCCCTTCTTTGTCCTGGCAGTCATCAACACCTCAAGTTTTTTCACGGCCGCATCGTTCGCCTTGGATATGGACGCCTCCCTTTCCTGCAAAACCAGTTCGACCTCCTTCTCCCTGTTGTCGGCGCCATGGAGCAGCAGGCTGCAGGACAGCAGGGCAGGAATGAACATTGCGCGAAAGATTTTCATAGGATGGATTCTCCCTCTGGGATTTTAAACTTCATCATACCATAACACTACGCGGTGAAATGACAAAAGATTACTGGAAATCAAAAATATTTTTGGAAAATCTTTGATATTTCCTTTGAAATTCATATTTTGCCATATAGCTTGCCGTGCCCAAAATTTGAAATCATTTTTAATACTTTAACAAGTGGAGCGATTGAGTAAAATGAGTAAGAGAAGATTGCTTTCCGGGGGGGCGGCGTTCTTATCGGCTGCAATGTGTTCATCGAACCTTTTTGCAGGAGAGGCTGACATCAAGATTCCGGACCTGAGCCAGATCACCTTCAACATTCTCGGCAGCAATGTTTCAGGTCTCTCACTCATGTATGCGGGGCTTGTCGTATGCGCGATCGGCCTTGTTTTCGGGTGGGTCCAGTACAAGCAGACAAAAGACCTGCCTGTCCACAAGTCCATGGCGGATGTATCCCAGACAATCTGGGAGACATGCAAGACCTATCTTTTCCAGCAGGGAAAGTTCCTTGCCCTTCTGTGGGCGCTGATCGGCCTCTGCATGATCTACTACTTCGGCTTCCTGAACCACATGTCCATATTCAACGTCGCGGTGATCCTTGCGTGTTCCATCCTTGGAATACTTGGCTCATACGGTGTCGCCTGGTTCGGAATAAGAATCAATACAAGGGCCAATTCCCGTTCGGCCTTCGCAGCCCTCCGCGGAACTCCGTGGCTCGCGCTTGCAATCCCGCTTAAATCCGGAATGAGCGTCGGCCTCCTGCTTGTCAGCGTCGAACTCTTCTTCATGATCTGCATCCTCAGCTTCCTCCCTGAACAGCTCGTCGGAGCATGCTTCATCGGTTTCGCGATCGGTGAATCTCTCGGCGCCAGCGTCCTGAGGATCTGCGGTGGAATTTTCACCAAGATCGCGGACATCGGCTCGGATCTGATGAAGATCGTGTTCAAGCTTCCTGAAGATGATCCCAAGAACCCGGGCGTCATAGCCGACTGCACAGGCGACAACGCCGGCGACAGCGTCGGACCGACAGCTGACGGCTTCGAGACCTATGGTGTGACAGGCGTAGCCCTTATTGCATTCCTCGCCCTCGCCCTTGCCGGAAGCCCGGACCTCTGCGGAAAGCTCATCATCTGGATTTTCGCCATGAGAATCCTCATGATCCTCACATCAATAGTATCCTACTTCGCCAACGACGTCCTCTGCACGGCGAAATACAAGGACGCGAAGGAGTTCGATGCGGAACATCCCCTTACCCAGCTTGTATGGGTGACATCGATAAT
>CAZDNQ010000693.1:0-2880 GCA_964506605.1 uncultured Victivallis sp.
TGTTTGCCGCCTTCAGCGCCGTTCCATGCAAGAAGCATACGTGTCCCGTCGAAGAGACAGGCGGACGGTACGCCATGATCACCGCCCCAGTCGTCCGTCGGTCCATTGGTCCACGGAGCCTTCCCGCTATGGGAAGCCCATCCGCGCAAAGTAACGCCGAACCCCTTGGTCGCGATCGCCTTCCATGTGTATTTTCCAGCTGGGACAACTGTTCCGGGCTGGCGGTGCGATGGAGAAGTCAGTCCGTCCCATTCTACCGACTGCTTGCCTTTCTGATAATAGTTTTCCGTGAGAAGCTGTCTGGCGACAACGCCGTCGGGTCCGATCAGGTTCATCGAGACATATCCGTCGAACGGCATGTCAAAATCTATTTTCTTGAATCCGGGCCAGAGCTGGGAGACGATCAGCCCTGTCCAATCGACTGTCAGATTACCGTCCTTCATCACCACCGGAAAAGACCTGTCATCAGAAAGGCGCACGGGCGCCGGATCGACCTTTCCCTTGGATTCCAAAGTGCCGGTCCCCCAGTGCTTGTATGCGCGGAACGTGAAGACCCTGTCGGGAACGATTCCTGAACGGAAGATGTCCTTGATAGTGATGCGTCCTGAAAGGCCTGCAGTGAAATTAGGTTCGACCGTCATCACCATGCTGTCACCGGCCTTGAGAGGATTGCCGTCCGCCGTTATCAGCTTCCAAGGAATCGCCATTTCCTGCACATAGCCTTTTCCGTCCGCATTCACCTGGAACGCCTGCATTCCACCCTTGTCCTTCGCATTCCGGACAGTGCCCTCATTGAAATCACGGCCATATGCTATGTCGATGACGTCAAGACCATCGCGGTCGCGCCAGCATGTCAGATGGCTCACCCGTTCATCAGCTTTCTCGTATCCCGTGATGAAGCGGATCTGCAGGCAGTCTCCGTTGAAACCGAAATCTCCCTTTGTCGATCCGGGATGGTTTGCGGGAGTCGGATCATTCCAGCGCGACAGTACATACAGGTAGTCCTTGTCGTACATCATATGGACCCAGACGCTGTATATGTCGCGGTTGGTCTCGACGCCGCTGCATGTGAAGATGCCTCCCGACAGGTCCCAGTCGTCGTATTTTCCGTCGACAACAACTTTTCCTGCAGGCAGTATACGGATCCCGTTGTTCTCGGTCTCAATGGCTGAAACAGACCCGCACAGCAAAGCTGCTGCAAGAAGCACTAACATCAGCAATTTTGTCTTCATCCTTAATTTCTCCTATTATTAATTGTCTTCAGTTATTGATTGAAAGGTCCGATGATTGTGACATTGCTAGTATGGTTCCCTTGATCGTCGGCATACATCTGTACACCTGATGAAGGATTGACCACAGGGCTGCCCAGATATCCCGACTGCGGAGCGCACCAGGATTCAGCCGCCCAGGTTCCCCGGGCCACCGGCTTGATATCATACAGGGAAACATGCCCGTCCACATGGACGACATTTGAATTATCAAGCCAGGCAGCGGCATCGAGTTCGGAGCTCACATCGGCAGGAGCTCCGGACTTCTTATGATTTGAATATAGATAGCGGTTGTTGTTCTGGCCGGGATAACCCTTGTCAGACGTATCTCCGAATATTGCCGCGATTCCTCCCAGATCACGCCCGGAGGAATCCTGGTAGGACTTAAGTAGGTTCTGCGACATTGCACAGGTCATTTTCTTGTCATATGTGCTGCCGTTGTAATAGCCATACCCCATCCCGTCGGCATACGTTTTCCTTCCCTTGCTCGCATCTCCGGCGGGAGCAGGAAGAGCAGGCCTGAAAGGACAATTCACCACATCCGAAGAGTAAAAACAAAGGGCGAGGAAATTATTGTTCTCAGGATCAGAGTTGTAGGACGGATCCCCTTTAGCATTACTGGCTCCAAGATACTCCTGGGTCAGCGTACCAAATGCCATCTTGACTCCCAGGTCATTTACCACGTATCCCCTCCGGGCGCTGATATAGTTGCCAACTGGCATCAGTGTCCCAAAGTCCATGTCATAGCCAATTGATGCAAGTCCTATCTGCTTGAGATTGTTCTTGCATGCGACATCCTTTGCAACACGCTTCGCCTGCTGCAGGGCCGGCAGCAGCAAGGATGCGAGTATCGCAATTATCGCGATGACCACGAGTAGTTCAATCAGCGTGAATTTATTCTTCATGTCAACTCCTTGCCTATTTAGGCTGAGGTGGTTCAGCCGATAGTTTCAGCGGCCAGAGCTTGTCTGGAGATCCCTTGAGGACAAGACCTGCGCGCGACGGAGAATATCCGCAGCAATAGATGCGGAACATTATCTGGTTCCAGCCCTGGCGCAGCTGGACTGTCTTTGAGGCCATCAGGCAGTTGTCATGTCCCGATGGCACATCCGCATATTTACCGGTTTCGATCTTCTCACCGTTCAGGAACCATCTCAGGAAAGTCTGAGGATGCCCCTGGAATTCAAATTCCAATTCGGTCGCAGCCGGTGCGAAAACCCATGCGGCCGCATACCAGACCTGTCCTCCGCCCCCGAGAATTACACGGGTGTCCAGTTCAGCAATATTCGCCTCCCTCCACCGTACTTCGCCAGGATCATTCCAGTAGCCCTTTATGATTTCCCCCTTGAAGACGGCTTTCATATCGACTTTCTGGTCGTCAGGCGGATACTTCTGGGCTTCGCAGAATTCTGTTGTCGCGTCTTTCCAGTTCTTGTCCGTACCCGGCATATTTCCATTCGGATCCCAGGTCAGCTTCTCGGCCCCAGGACCGCCGAACGGACCGCATATGAGCCATTTCCTGATGGTTATCCCCTTCTCGATACCCTTGAACTGCACCGGCGCCCATGATCCGGGATAGAGCCGGGCTTCGCTGGGTTCATCATAGGTCTCC
>CAZDNQ010000694.1:0-2874 GCA_964506605.1 uncultured Victivallis sp.
GAAGGAAAGGATTACCGTCCTGTATGGCGTGCGCTGGCAAAAGGGATCAGGAAGGGGCTTGGCAAAGATGTATGTCCTGTCATGACATTTCACCCTAACGGAGGGAAGTGCTCATCCGAATTCCTCAATGATGAGGACTGGCTGGACATCCACATGATGCAGTCCGGCCATGGCGGAGGATCTGACGTGCCGGTCTGGAACTGGATTGAAGATGACTGGAATCTGAAGCCCGTCAGACCGACTCTCGACGGAGAGCCCAACTATGAGGATCATCCTATAAATCCCTGGCCGGAATGGAATCCCGAGAAGGGATATTACCGTGACTATGACGTACGCAAGCAGTGCTACCGTTCGGTCTTTGCCGGAGGATGCGGTGTCACATATGGCCATCAGTCCATCTGGCAGTTCTGGAGCCGGAGATTTGAACCCAGGAACCATCCCGACCGCTACTGGACGGACGCATTAGGCCGTCCCGGAGCTTTGCAGATGAAATATCTTAAGAACCTCATTGAATCCCGTCGCCCATACATTGCACGAGTCCCCGATCAGAAGCTCGTAGTAAATGCCCCGGCAGGAAAGGCCGAGCATATACGCGCCACACGTGACAGCAAGGGGAGCTACGCCATGATCTATTTCCCTTCGTACAATAAGGTTTCCCTGAAGACCGGATCTCTGAAAGGGAAATCTCTGCGCGCATCCTGGTATAATCCGAGAGACGGCGAATCTGCGGAATTCGCAACATTCAAGAATACCGGAGAATGGACTGTGACCACACCGCTCGACGGTCCCGACTGGGTGCTTGTCCTGGACTCGGAGTGACGGAGCGCCAGCATCTTGCTGGCAATAATATCATGAACGAAAAGAAATGGCATTCAAGGGGATATCTTCCTCATGTTGAGCAGGAAAACTGCCTGCAATTAATAACTTTCCACTCTTCCGATTCTCTTCCATGAGATGCTCATAAATTCATTAGGCATAAGCTGTCATGCCGACCTGTTAAAAAGAAAAATGAATCAGGCAAAGATTGAAAGCATAGAAAAGACGCTTGATTCTGGGATCGGGAATATTATGATACTTTCATACGAAATAAAAAGCACTATGACGCTGTGATGGATTATATTGCCATGAATCCTGTTAAGGCAGGATTGGTTCGAAGCCCGCAAGAATGGAAAAGTTCGAGCTCATATAAGGAAAACCAATTGCCGGCGAGACGCCGGCGCTCCGTAAAAATGAAAATAATTAAGGACATTGAATATATTCCCGGGGGAGGGGAGAGGAATAGGCTGGATGTATATGTTCCGGACGGGATAGAAATTCCTGCGCCGGCGATTTTGCGCATACATGGCGGTGCGTGGAGGGCATATTCGAAAAATGATCTGCATGTGGCCCACAGGCTTATCGACCATGGATTTATATTTGTGTCGGCGAACTACCGATATAGTTCGCAGGCGAAGTTTCCGGCCCAGCTTGAGGACTGCAAGTCTGCTGTCAGATGGATGCGTGCGAATTCCGCGGAATATGGAATTGATCCGGATCGGATCGGTGTCTGCGGGGATTCTGCGGGCGGACATCTCGCCTGTCTGCTGGGAGTAACGGGGAACACCAGGCATTTCGATGTCGGGCTGAATCTTACCCGGCGGAGCGATGTCCAGGCGGTAGGAGCATGGTATCCGCCGACGGATTTCCTGGTGTGGGAGGAGCATTTCAAGGAATGCGGGTTTTCAGACGAGACGGCGGCATCCGTGTTTGAATGTATTCCTCCATTGCTTGGAAGCTCGATAAGTTCGGCCCCGAAAAATGCGAAGCTCGCAAGTCCGATGAGCTATGTCCATCCCGGTTCAGCTCCATACCTTCTGATACACGGGAAAAAGGATCCGGTCGTGCCCTATCTCCAGAGCGTCGTGTTCGCAGAAGCCCTGAAAAAGGAAGGAGTCGAGGCGGAGACAATACTGATAGATGATGCAATCCATGGCGGACCGCAGTTCGAAGACGATGTGAATTTTACGCCCTTGTCGGAGTTCTTCAGGCGCCATCTGTCCAGCTGAAAAACGTCAGATCTCGCTCAGGAGCTTGACGAGGTCGGACAAGACGATCTTTCCGTCGTACAGGGCTTTGCCTATGATCACGCCTTCAATATTTTTCCTGGCGAGGTTAAGGAGGCGTATCACGTCGTCGGTGGAGGAGACTCCCCCGGAAGCGATTACCTTTGAGCCGGAGACAGCCTCGCAGAACTCGCTTATCGCAGCATAGTTCGGTCCGGAAAGCATGCCATCGGTATGTATGTCGGTATAGATGAACCTGTTGATGCCCTTCTTTGCGAATTCCGCAGCGAGATCAGTGGCTTTCAGGTTTGTGTCCTTGAGCCAGCCGCGTACTGAGGCCTTGCCGTTCTTTGCATCGATCCCGATGACAACCTTCTCGTGCGAGAATTTCATGACAAGCTCTTCGACGAACTCGGGATTCTCGCAGGCGGCAGTTCCGACGATTATCCTTTCGACACCTGCTTTGAATACAAGATTTGCATCATCGATGGTTCGTATCCCGCCGCCCAGCTGGCACGGGATCTTTACAGCTTTTGTAATTGATTCCACCGTCTTCAGGTTGACAGGGTGTCCTTCCTTTGCCCCGTCGAGATCAACGAGATGGAGGAATGGCGCCCCCTGTTTCTCCCAGAGTGCGGCCTGGGATGCAGGACTGTCGGAGTAGGTGATCTGCTTGTCGTAGTTGCCCTGTATGAGCCTGACGCACTTTCCGTCCCTGATGTCTATCGCCGGAAAGATTGTGAATTTTTCACTGCCTTTTATGTCTGTCATGGGAATCCCCCTTTGCTATGAAATCCAATTTTTAAGTATCTTAAGGCCGGCATCCTGGCTT
>CAZDNQ010000695.1:0-2873 GCA_964506605.1 uncultured Victivallis sp.
GCTTCTTCAGGTCTTCGAGCAGCAGCTTGTTCTTACCCGCCAGCGCGAATATCTGGAAGTCCTTTTCGATGCCAAGCAGCTTTTCGGCTATGAGATGGATGCCGCCGACGCCGAGACCGCCCGACATCAGGAGCACTGTGGTCTTGTCCGGATCCGCTCCCAGTTCCTTTGCGCATTCGGACCTGGACTGCTTCCTGCCGAACACCGGCATGATTGGAATACCGGTGACCTGTATGTCTGAGGGAGCGATGCCCTTGTACTTCATCCTCCAGGCGACTTCTGAGCTTGCGGCGAAATATCCTGACATCCTGGGATGTATCCAGAGGGAGTGGATGTCGAAGTCGGTGACGACGACCCATACCGGCGCGGAGAACCTTTTCTTCTCAATGGCCCTGGACAAAAGTTCCGCCGGCAGGAAGTGCGTGCATATCACAGCGTCGGGCCCGATCTCGCGGATCTTCTCAAAAAGGTCTTTTGTGTTGAGCTTCTGGACGGCATATCGGATTTTTTTGACCAGGGAATTCTCCTTGTCCGGCTTATCTGTCTGATTGTAAAGGTAGCCCCAGAGGGCGGGGGTGCGGTCAACCACCTTGATATAGGATTCCGCGTAGATTTTCCTGAACAGCTTTGGAACGAACTCCATAACATCGAGGTGTATGGCCTTTACGCCGGGAAAATTCTCCTCGGCTGTCTTTTTCAACGCCTCTGCGGCACGGACATGCCCGGCTCCGGCGGACACGCTTAGGATCAGCAAAGTCTTTGCCATGGGTTGAATCTCCTTGCTCCAATTTTATTCTGCACGACAATATACCATAAGTTTCATTAAAGCGTGGGTCTTTGCCACGAAATCTCCCCGTGCTTTTCAAATTATTATATGGAGCGCGGTCATCCTTGCCCAGCGTCTTTGTCGCATGGAAGAATTCCTTAATCATGCGCCGGCCAAGATGGCCGCGCTCCGCATGCCCGGCAAAGACTGATGCATTGCCAAATTTAAAATCTGTCGGGGAATTAGCGGAAAAAGCATTGATTTATCCTTATATTGATGATATGTTAAAATGTACTTAAATTTAAATCCTAATATAAAGGGGGTTGACATGAAGAAAATGATGGTAATGGCGATGGTTCTGGGCGCGGCGATGGTTATAATGGCCGGATGCGGAGAGAAGAAATCGGAACCGGCAGGCGCTCTTGACGCTCTCAAGAAGGACGCAACAGCCGTGGCAAAAGACGCGAAGGCAACTGGCGACAAGGCCGCTGTTGATGCAAAAGCTGCTGCCGACAAGGCCGCTGCCGATGCCAAGGCCGCCGCTCCCAAATAACAATTGATTTGTTAAAAGCACCTTGGTCTAAAAGCCGAGGTGCTTTTTTTTTGCCATATACGATTGTATAATACATGAATTTGGTGTTTTTGTACATAGCATGCGCGTCCTGTGACGGTGTACAATAAGCCGGTTTAAAACAAACAGGAGCAAAACATGCAGATACATAAGGTCCAGAAGAGCCCGATCAAATCGTCCGCAGCCGAACTCGTCGCAACCAGGTTCCGCCAGATACATCTCGATTTCCACACTTCTGAGCATATCCCTGATGTAGGTGCGAAGTTCGATGCGGAGGAATTTGCAGGAAGGCTTGCCGATGCCAAGGTCAACTGGGTCACGCTCTTCGCGAAATGCCATCATGGGCTCAGCTATTATCCTACCAAGGTCGGCACAGTGCATCCCTCCCTCAAATTCGATCTTCTAGGCAGCCAGATCGAGGCATGCCGCAGGAAGGGGATCGTGACTCCGGCGTATATCAGCGTCAGGGTCGACGAGAACAATGCGAAGCTGCATCCCGAGTGGATCGGCAGGATGAAGGACGGCAAGCTGTGGAAATGGGGTGACACGTTGACTGCGGGCTGGTTCAACCACTGCATGAACACTCCGGACTATGTCGACCAGCTGATCGCGCAGGCCGAGGAAGTCATAAAATGGTATGACGTCGAGGGGATATTCTATGACATGTGCTACAATCCGGTCCCCGGCTGCTACTGTCCGCGCTGCTATGACTCCATGAAGAAGCTCAATCTTGATTTCACCAGCGACGAGGACCACAAGAAGTTCGAGTATGTGATGACCAGGGATTATACGAGGAGGATCACAAAGGCGGTTAAGGGATTAAAGAAGAACGCGACCATATTCTTCAACGGCCGCATGAAGCCGGGAATCTCGAATGAGCTCGATGTGTTCAGCCATCTCGAGATCGAGGCCCTCCCAACCGGAGGCTGGGGCTATGCGTTCTTCCCGATACATGCGAGATACGCAAGGACGCTCGGGATGCCGGTCCAGGGCATGACAGGCCGCTTCCACAAGAGCTGGGCGGATTTCGGAGGGCTCAAGACCGAGGACCAGTTCCTTTATGAGACCGGATCGATACTGGCCGCGAACTGCGTGATGAATGTCGGAGACCAGTGCCATCCGAGGGGGACGCTCGACAAGGGTGCATACCAGATGATCGGCAAGGCGTTCAGCCACGTCGAGAAATGCGAGCCCTGGTGCGAGAAGGCGGAGCATGTATCCGAGATCGCCGTTGTCATGCTTCCATCCACTGCCGAGGAGGCGAAGGCTTCACCTCTTGGTTCATCAGTGGAGATGACGCAGTCTGCGGACGGTGCAGGCAGGATGCTGCTTGAGATGAAGCAGCAGTATGATCTGGTCTATCCCGCGCAGGACCTTTCGAAGTACAAGGTTGTTGTCCTGCCCGACAGCGGATATGTCTCCGCGGAATTCGCAAAAAGGCTTTCATCATATGCCGGCAAGGGCGTTGCTGTCATAGCATCATATAAGGCGGGGCTTGACGACGGCAAGTTCGCGATGCCCGGACTTCCTGCGAAG
>CAZDNQ010000696.1:0-2871 GCA_964506605.1 uncultured Victivallis sp.
AGGACCTTCGAGAAGATCTCCTTGAGCTGCAGAAGTGAAACAACTGCGAACATGTTAGAGGAAACAAGGAAAGGATAGATCGTACCGTCGTCGGACGGTCGGAACATTGAATGGATGAGCCCGACCTTGCGCGTCGGATTGCCATATCCGCGGCCGCACTGCGTGTCTGTCGGATTCACACCGCACCTCTCGAACTTGTACGGCCCCTTGGTGCTCTTCCTCTG
The DNA here is from genome assembly GCA_964506605.1 of uncultured Victivallis sp. Classification (GTDB taxonomy): domain Bacteria; phylum Verrucomicrobiota; class Lentisphaeria; order Victivallales; family GWF2-50-93; genus GWF2-50-93. The sequence goes on from CAZDNQ010000696.1 coordinate 225, forward strand.
CTGCTCCTTGAACGTCTTGACGATCAGCTTCATCGCCTTCCGCCATTGGGCGTCGAATATCGACCTGTCGCCGGTTGCCTTCCAATATCCATGGGCCAGGCGGATGACATAGCAGAGGGAATCAAGCTCCCATTTGCGCTCGTGAACGCCGGGCCTCATCTCGGTCAGATCTCCCGACCAGTGGCTTTTCTTCTTCGGATCGTCATAGAACGCGTTGGCGTACGGATCGAGCAGGACGAACTCGGCCTGCTTGTTGACGACACCTTTCAGCAGCTTCTTCAGCTTCTCATCCCTTGTTGCAAACGGCAGATACGGCCAGACCTGCGCAGTCGAATCCCTCAGCCACATAGCGTCTATGTCGCCGGTGATCACATAGGTGTAAGGCTTGCCCTTCCTCTCATAATGACGGACGGTGGTGTCCAGCGTGTTCGGGAAGCAGTTCCCGAACATCCAGGCGAGCTCCTTGTCGGCGATGGCGGACTTGACATCAGATATCGCATCTTCTATCACCTTACTGGTGAAGCATCTCTTGCCCGGGCTTGGCCTTTGGGAGAGGAACTCAAGTGATTTCTTATTCATATTGCTCCATCTGGCAATTCTCGGGCAGGAATGCCCGAGTTACTTAAAAGTAGGTACGGGCTTTAGCCTGTACCATGTTCTAATTATTTTAAGAATGGGACAGGCTAAAGCCCGTACCTACTTCCTACTTGGACTTGGAGACGCCGGCGCTTTCGAATGTCGCCATCTCGTTCATGACTTTCACTCCCGCCTCGATCAGATGCATCGAGAGCGCGGCGCCTGTACCTTCACCAAGCCTGAGATCCAGATTCAGCAGCGGCCTGACCCCCATTGCAGTCATTGCGTTCACATGCCCGGCCTCTGCGGACGTATGGCTGAAGAAGCAGTAGTCCTTCACGTTTTTGTTGATCTGGATGGCTGTCAGGGCTCCTGCTCCGGAGATGAATCCGTCGACGACGACCGGCACCTTGTTGGCGGCGGCGGCAAGCACGACGCCGCATATCCCGGCGATCTCGTAGCCTCCTAGCGCGGCCAGCGTTGAAAGAGGATCCTTGAGGTTTGGTTTGTGGAATTCTATCGCCTTCCTCAGGACATTTATCTTGTGCTGGAGCTTCTCGTCTGTTATCCCAGTACCTTTTCCTGCGGTCTTCTCTGGATCAAGATTGAGGAATACAGAATAGAGAGCTGACGAAGGTGTAGTGTTTGCGATTCCCATGTCACCGGTTCCGAGAAGAGTGCATCCTTTCGCTATTTCCTTTTCAGCGAGCTTGATTCCGATTTCAACCGCCTTCTTCGCCTGCTTCAGTGTCATTGCCGGACCTTTTGCGAAGTTCGCAGTTCCGGGAGCGACCTTCTTCCTCACGACGCCCTTGAACAGGCAGTCTGAAGCGACTCCAATGTCTATGACCTTGAGCCTGATCTTGCCGTGGCGTGTAAGGACATTTATCGCCGCTCCTCCGTTTGCGAAGTTCGCAACCATCTGCGGGGTGACTTCCTTAGGATACGCACTGACGCCCTCGTCCGCGATGCCGTGGTCTCCTGCAAACGTGAGGATCGTCGGCCTTGCGATCTTCGCAAAGACATCTCCGCGCGCGGCGGCATATCTCTTCGCGCAGTCCTCGAGAAGACCGAGGCTGCCAAGTGGTTTTGTAAGTGAATTCAGCCTCTTCTGGGCCTGCTCTGCGATGTTCGCATCGGCAGGCGCTATCTTCGCAATTGTTTCCTCGAAAAGCATATAAACTCCTTAATTAATTTTCACCACGAAGGACACGAAGAATACCGAAGTTAAAATTTACCGCAAAGATGCTGAGACGCAACAAATCTGATGAATTTAAATATGACAGGCGCCCTTCGTGTTCTTCGTGGTGAAAATCACCTGCCCTTGATATAGAGGGGCTGGCCGCAGACGGTCAGGACTACATTGTCGACGGCGGCTCCGATCTTCTGGTTGACGAGGCCGGCGGCATCGCGGAATTCGCGGGAGAGCCTGTCTCCCGGAACTATGCCTGATCCTACTTCGTTAGTTACAAAGACAAGAGGGGCATGCCTCGGGGAACCAATGACCTCCACAACTCTTCGGATCTCCTTTTCGATGTTTTTCTTTTCAAACATCATATTGGAGACCCAGAGGGTGAGGCAGTCGACGATGATGAAGTCGGCGCCTTTTCTTCCAGCTTTTTCGATGGCGGAGGAAATATCGGTCTTTGTTTCAATCGTAGTCCAGTGCCTGCCGCGTTCCCTGCGGTGTTTCTTTATGCGGTCGTCCATCTCCTCGTCGCCTGCCCAGCCGGTGGCTATGTAGAAAGGTTTTTTTGCGGATTTCGCAAGTTCGAGCGCATATCGGCTCTTGCCGCTGCGGGATCCACCGGTGATCAAGTAGGAAGCCATAGGTCGTCAGTCTCCAGTCGTCGGTCGAAAACTCAAGAAACACTCACGCTAAAGTTTATCTGCCTCTGGCAGCGCCTACGGCGACCAGGGCTGTGAACTCCAACCAAGACAATTTCTCTCCGTTTCGCCGGTTCTCCGATTCAGTTCTTCCCTGTGCTTCCGAATCCGCCTGCGCCGCGCTTGCTTTCGGCGAGTTCGGACACGAACTCAAGTTCGACGTCAGGAAGCTTGCTGATGACCA
>CAZDNQ010000697.1:0-2864 GCA_964506605.1 uncultured Victivallis sp.
ATACGATTATCTCGCGGCGAAAACCTCATGGAAGGATGGCAGATATCCCGTAATCTTCCTCAAACAGGATTTCGAGCTGAAAGAGGGAGTCAACTGCCTCGAACTGTGCATGCATGACTGGGAAAGCGCGCCTGCGGCAGCTGCAACTGAAAAATTCCCCGACAGCAGGAGCTTCAAAGGGGCCTTCATCAGGAAGCTCTGCGAAAAGAAAATAGTCAATCCTTTCCATTACAAGTTTCCGCGGCAGCTGATCGGATTTCCTGTCAGCGGACATGAATCAGGCAGCCTCGCGGTCTTCACCGACGCTTCGGGTTCGACGCCGGTGCCGTTCCAGATATCCGGAGGGAAGGCATGGATATTCGCCGAACTCCCGCAGGAGGATTCGATTTCGGTCTGCATATATTCCGCAGACGCCTCCCTTGGCCTGGAATACAGTTCCAAGCTGGAACTTATCGCGGGCACCGACGGCACAGCGGTGATAAGCACGGGCACCGCATCGTTCAAGATACCATGGGGTCCGCAGCGCTTGCCTGCTGCTCCTGTAATCTCAATAAAGGGCGCGGACGCCCTATGGCGCGGCGCAGGCAGGTTCAAGCTTCCCGACCCGCTCTCCGTTTCACAGCAGACGACTGAAATCCTGGAACAGGGCCCGCTGTTCATCAAGCTCATGATCTCATATTCATTCGACGGCGGAAGACGTCTCGAATACACCCTCACCTTCCATGAAGGCGAGGCATATGTGCTTGTCCATGAGAAATCTTTCAAGATGGACGGTGCCTCCTTCGAACTTTCGCTCTCGGAATTCTCCGGCGGACGGGGCTATCTCCACTGGTGTGCCGAGCACAACAGCCAGCACTGGACGACGCTTGACAGGAGCAGCCGCGAACTCGCGCGCCTCCAGGAATCGGTCGCCTGGTGGATACCCAAACACGGATTCGGATATGCAGTGACCAAGGACGGCCTTGAATCAAAGGACTATATCGGCGTATTCACCATCAGGCGCGGTGAATGGGAGGATCTCGACTTCGATAAGATCTGCCATGGCCCTGGCGACGACAACCGGGAACTCGACTGGCCGTTCCCGGAGATGATAGGCTCGACATTGTCCATGATCACTGCGCACACCAGCAAGGAAGGCGATGTCTTCTTCAGCTTCAACTTCTTCAACGGCGAACGGCAATGGGGGCTGCTGGCCTCATCATTCGAGATCAACGACGGCCCCTACAAGGAACTCGGCCTGGTCCAGCACAAGAATTCATCACCGCGTCTGGACGATTTCAAGGACTGGCAGCTCGACATGAAAGATCATACAGTACGGCCTTCGGTGATCGCCGATTCGGATGAGCTTCGGGATATCCTGGAAAAGAGGAAGTCTCCGGAAATGGCAAGGGCCTGGAGGAACATGGCAGCAAATCTCAATGTCGGCCCCGCCTATGGATTCAAGGCGATATTGGATGGCGACACCACCGCTGTCTGGCGCCTCAAGCAGGTCATCATGCAGAACGCCCGGCTGAGGTCGAAGCTCACATTGCAGGGACGCGATTTCGGAGATGTCTACAGTCCGGTGGGCGGCAGGCCGATCACTCCGCTGGCGGAACAATACGACCTTATAGCCCCGACAGGGATATTCAACGAGGACGAGGAAAGGCTGTCGCGCTCCTTCTTCATGCTCATGGGCCACATGTACATGGAGAACGATTTCATGAACTGGAAGTACAATTCCAGGAATGCCAACTTCGAGGCGGACCGCACTGACATCGTCGGAACCGTCGGCATATGTTTCAGGGGCAATCCCGATGCAGACAGGTTCATCAGGCATTCGACCGAGCTCATGAAGAGATCCCTAGAGGTCTACTGCACGCCTGGAAGCGGGAAATGGTATGAGAATCCTGCATGCTATTACATGCACGCATCCTGCTGCAGGCTCAACCTGGCGTACCATCTGTTCAGGCACGGAATTTCCGATTCAAGCGAGATTGAAAGACTCAAAGACTACCTGCGCTGGGGGATATTGCTGCTTACGCCGAAATGCCCGGGTGAATATGACAAGATGTGCAAGGCTCTTCCGGACGGCGAATACAGGAATATGGGAAAAATCAGACTCCTGCCTCCCATAGGTGATCATGCAAACCTCGGACAGCCCGTGCCAGAATATTATCTCCTCATGAGCAAGCTCTACGAGAAGAAGGATCCGGAATTCGCAAACCTCCTGAAATGGGCGTATTTCGAGGGTGGATGCGACGGCAGCAAGAGATCCCAGTATCCGGCGCTTCTCTCATCGATAACAGCCGAGGAGATGAGGAAACTCCCGCTCCCTGTTGAACTCAAAAGCCGCAGACTCGAGGGCTTCGGCGCAATATTCCGCGGAAAATTCGGCACAGAGGACGAGTCGTACCTGCTCTTCAAGATGGGACCGGGCGGATACCGCTACCACCGCACCGAAGGCAGCATACTGCTTTTTGAAGACGGCAAACCAATCATATACGACGGCGGCGAAGCCGGAGAGACATGGCGCCACAGCACGCTTTCCTTCTACGACACCCATATGCCTCTCGCCGCCGGACACATCGAGCGTTTCGCCTCCTTCTCATGCCTTGATTTTGCACAGGGCGTCAATCCCACGGCGGTCAAGCCAGGCGAACCGGTATTCCTCAGCGACAACTGCCACCACGAACTGGTCGAGATGGCAAGGGAACGCTTCGCGGAGAAGGATCCCCTCAACGCAAGATCCGTGGTAAGCGTGAAGGATGAATATGTGATATTGCATGACAGCCTCAGGATGAAAGGGCTTGATATTCCCGTGTTCTGGCATCTGCAGGCTGTTGCGGATTCGCATACGGGAATCCTGAGCAAGGGATATTTCT
>CAZDNQ010000698.1:0-2860 GCA_964506605.1 uncultured Victivallis sp.
GCTGGACTGGAAGAGTCCGGCGCGTGCGGTTGAGAGGATGCTCAGGGCATATCATCCATGGCCCGGAGTGTTCTTCAACATCCAGCACGGCGTGAAGACGTTCAGGATTGCAATAACCGAACTTGCATGTCTTGACATTTCCGGCGTGCCAGGCCAGGTCCTCAAGGCCGACAAACGTGATTTCGTGGTAGCATGCGGCGAAGGCGCTCTCTCCCTGAAGAAGATCATTCCTGAAGGCAGGAGGGAGATGGCAGGTGTCGAATTCGTACAGGGCTGCCAGGGACTCGAAGGGAGAATCCTGGGGAATGGATGATTTGGGGGCTGCGGAATCCGCAGCCCTGTAATTTGCAACTAGCAACACGTAACTAGAAAGAAATTAGAATTTAGAAAGTGGAATTTAGAAGACTAAAGACAGAAACTGGAAATTGTAGGGCAATAAATCCAATTGACAATTCAGTTGAAGCCCGTTTCCGTTCTGTAGTAGAAAAGAATCAAATTGAAAATTAAAAATCGAAAATAGAAAATTTATGAACATCTTAATGAAATTATTCAGGCCTGCAAAGAAGGCCAAAGTGCTTGTGATCAACTGCGAAAAGCTCGAGACCAGGGTCGCACTCTTGAACCATGGCCGTCTCGAGGAATACCAGATTGAACGCAAGGAGGAGAAACAGCTTGTAAACTCAGTGTACCTTGGCAAGATAACGCACCTGCAGGACACCCTCCAGGCCGCGTTCGTCGACATCGGCACCGATAAGAACGCGTTCCTCCACTACAAGGACATGCTGCCTGCGACCTACGACATGATCGAGAAGGTCAAGAGCGACGGACACCGCCGCCAGAACCAGCAGGGCAGGAAGAACCCGCTCGGAAACTTCACAAGGCGCTTCGCCGAACTCGAGAAGAAGCGCAGGAACAGCAGGATAAGGACCGAGGACATCCCGAAGCTCTTCAACCAGGGCACGGAGATACTCGTCCAGGTCACCAAGGGGCCCATCGGCACCAAGGGGCCGCGCGTCAGCACCAACATCTCCATACCCGGCAGATATCTCGTGCTCCTTCCGTTCTCTGACCATATCGGACTCTCCAAGAAGATCGAGGATCCGGCAGAGCGTGCAAGGCTCCGCAAGATAATGAACGACCTTGAGATCCCCGACGGCATGGGCTGCATCTGCAGGACCGTCGGCGAGGACCGCAAGGACATCTTCTTCAAGCGCGACCTGGACATGCTCCTGGAGCTCTGGCAGCGTGTCGAACACATCCAGAAGAACCCAAAGGCCCCGTGCGTTGTATATGAGGAACCAAGCCTCATTCTCAGGACGATGAGGGATTTCCTCACCGAGGAGATCGACGAGATCGTCGTCGACGACGAACAGGAGTTCAACTACATCAGGGAGTTCCTTGCGAAGATCGCAGGCCCCGAGCTCATCGACAAGGTTATCCTTTACAAGAAGCCTACGCCGGTCTTCGAGCATTTCGGCATCGAGAAGCAGATCAGCGAGGTCTTCAACAGGAAGATCATGCTCCCGTCGGGCGGCTACATCTGCATCGACGAGACCGAGGCCCTCATATCAATCGACGTGAACAGCGGAAGCACCAAGGGCAAGGCCCAGCCCGAGATAATCCTGAAGACGAACCTGGAGGCCGCGAACGAGATCGCGCGCCAGCTCAGGCTCAGGAACATCGGCGGACTTGTCGTCATCGACTTCATCGACATGGACCACGCCCGCGACCGCGAGGCCGTATACAAGCAGATGAAGGGGCTTGTCCGCGAGGACAGCGCCAGGACCAGCATGCTTCCAATCAGCAAGTTCGGACTCATGGAGATGACGCGCCAGCGCGAACATGAGAGCCTCAGTGACGCAGTCTACGACGCATGCCCGTATTGCCAGGGAAAAGGCAAGGTCAAGTCCGCGCTCAGCATGAGCGTCGAGATACAGCGCAGCATGCAGGAGGTCCTCAAGAAGCACAAGAGCGAAAGAGGCCTCGCCATCAAGGTCATGATGCATCCGAGCATACTTGCGCGTCTCAAGAACGAGGACGCCGCCCATCTCAACGACATGGAGGAGAAGTACGGCAAGCATCTCAGCTTCCGCGCGGATCCCGCGCTCCACCTGGAGGAGTTCAAGCTCCTCGACCCGGAAACGGGCGTGGAATACAAATGAACGGCGCAGCCGTCCGTTTGTAACTTGACGGATTAAAATTGCGGAGGAGCGCCAACGCGCTCCTCCGCTTTTTATTTTATCGGCGCACAGGTGTGTGCTGGATCACCGGCGACCTGCCGGCATGCTTCTTGTCCAATTACCTCTCCGAATATCATGCCGCCAGACTGGTGGCGTTCCATAAAAGTCCAGATGGTTCACATGAGGACGGATTTCTTATTTTGCCGTAGTGTCAGTCCTGAACGGCAGTGCCGGCAGGCCGTCCTTGTTGAACAGGTTCGCCCACTTGATGTTCTGGGACCAGGCATAGCGGACATGTACCGGTTTTGCGACCTTCGCACATGTGAGGACGACGGTGTCCCCGTCTATCGCCGCGTCGGCCCATTCAAACTTGAAATCATCTCCAGCGACGGCGAACCCCTGCAGCTTTTCGCCGTTCTTGAACGCCAGTCCTTTGCCGACATGGTCGAAGCTCACGACCACCTTGCCGCCGTCGACCTTGTGCGATTTGTAGACGGGCCCGTAGATTTCGAGTGGTTTTCCGTATACAGCTCCAAGCGCGACACGCGCCGCCCTCGCGCCATAACCCGACTTGTTCACCGGATGCGTGCCGGAACCCATGTCGCTGCTGGTCACCATGTACGTGTTCGGATAGTTCATTATGCGGATATGCGTCTAACGGTACTGACCGTCCGCTGGAA
>CAZDNQ010000699.1:0-2859 GCA_964506605.1 uncultured Victivallis sp.
AACTGCCGGTGTATCTCCTCCATCATCGGACCGTCGGCTGCGGCATCGCCTCCGAACCAGTGGTTGTAGAAGGCGTTCTGCACAGGCTTGTCCACCACCTGGTCGAGACCTGTCCGGTACAGGAACTCGCGTGTCAGCGCATATGATGTCGTCAACACCGCGTAACCGGTCGCAATCGTCGGCCCGAGAAGCGCCCCGATCACGGCGAACTCCACCATTCCATAGGCGATACCATAGCCCATCTCGGCAACCCGGCCCGCGGCCTGGTAGCCGGTGATCTTCCCCGTATAATAATCCTTGGCGATGTCGTATGCCTGGAGCCCGATCAGCACGTATCCGCCCCACTTGAGCGCGCCATGCAGCTTCTCCGGAGAACCTGGCGGCGCCGCCTCCACACCCCGGCCCTTTAGGAAGTTCTGCACCCTTACATCGACCGCCTCGCCGATCTTGGAGGCCTGGGTGTATGTGTTCTTCGCCTTTTCGACCAGACCGGGCTCCGCAGGCTTCGGCGGCGGCAGCTTCGACATTTCACCGACGACCTCCTGCGCGAACTTCTCCCCGTTCCTCACCGAAAGCTCGTTGATCAGCTCCGACTGCTGTTTCGGCGGCAGGTTGTTGACCATCTCGGCGATGGCCTGCTGGTACTTCCCGGCCTGCGCGGGATTCTGCGCCGCGGCCTGGGCGTTCATGTTGACGAACTCCTTCACCGCCGTCTCGAACACCTGCTGGCTGTTCTGAGCGACATTCGCAGCCGGCTTCTCGAACTGGCCGGCCTCCCTCTTCGATGCGGCCGTGACTTCCTTCATGATGTCGGAGTTCAGAGACTCGGGCTTCGGGATGTTGAGCTTCTCGCAGAGCTCGGTGGTCGCGCCGTTGATCCTCTCGATCATCTTTGCGAACTTCGCATTCTCGATGTTCATCTTGCCTTCGGTGTCGGCTACGATGTTCGAGTTCTTCGTCCACAGATCGTTCTTGAGCTTGTTGACCAGTTCTGCGTCATGCTTTGCAGTGTTAGCGTAGTCCTGCGCCATGCTGGAGCATTCCTTGACGTATTCGGCCAGGCGCTGCGGCGTGAGCTCGTTCTGCGGATTGTTCCTGAAGCTGTTGTAGTTGTCGACCGCAGTCTCATATGCGCTCTTCAGCTTGCCCAGCTCCTCGGCGGACTTCCCGCCTGCCTGCGCCTTCTCGTATTCGGTCTTGGCGTTCTCAGCCTTGCTGGAGAGCTGCTGGTTCTCCCTCTTTATGAACTCGACCTTCGCAGCCTCCTGGCTCTGGTAGACATGCATCCCGACTTCCTTCGCGAAAGCCTGGAACTTCGACCACTCCTCCTTGCTCATGCTGTTTGCGTCCGGCATGAAGTCTATGTCGAGCTTCCTCGCCCAGTTCGTGGAACCCCATTCTCCCGCAGCGTTGTTCTTGAAGTATTCGTTCGCATTCCTGTTGAAGGTGTCTATCTGGAGCTTGATCTTCTCCATGGTCAGAGGGGAACCGTCCGCGCTCTTCACCAGGAAGTCAGTGTCCGTGCCGACCCTGATCTTGCTGCCGGTCTGGACCTCGGCCTTGAGCCCGGTCTCCGCACAGGTCTTTGCATTGATCTCGCTGACCCATTTTGTGTACGCCTCCTGGTTCTTCACGTAGCTTTCGTAGGAGACCTTGCCGTCGCCAGCGCGCGAGTTCAGGATGTCGTTGTTCTTGAAGGATATCGCCTCCTGCCTCGCATTCTGCTGCCCGGCGGCGATGTCATTGAACGACTTGTCGATCTCCTGCCAGTTGCCGGAGTAGGTGGGTACTGTGTCGATGACGGTCGGATATGACACGGGACGGTTGTCGTCGTCAGCGGAATGCAGGATTGGCGCCAGGAAAGGGAGCACGAGGCATAGCGCTGCCACCAGCCACGGCATCATCAGTTTTTTCCTGTCAATTCTCATTTGTCAGCCCTAGAAATTGCCTGTTGTCCTGTCGTTCGGATTCGCGTTCAGCATCGACAGCGGGTTATAGCTCCTGAGAGTCCGGTCCCCTGGAACCGGAGCTTTAACCGCCATCGCCCTGGCAGCCTGTGTCAGATATGCGGTGTTGTCGATGAACGAAATTCTACCGCCCATGAACTGCATGCTCCCGCAGAAACCCGTTGAGATGTTCATCTTGTCTTCGCCTTTCAAGAGACCAAGAGTGTCGAACTTGCGTGCCAGGACTACCGCACCCTTGTCGTCGGCCATATGCGTGACAGTCCCTGCGGGATCCGAAAGCGGATATTCAACTTTGCCGTCGCCCCTGATTACGGCCAGGCATTCGCCGGTCAGCGGGAAATTCACATATTTCACGGTGTCCTTCCTGTCCTTTGAGACAGCCGCGCAGAGATAGCCCATCACGTGGAAATATCTTTTCTCCAGGCCGTTTTCATTCGAGTAGGCGAGTCTGCCAAGATTGTCGTATCCGAATGAAGCTGCCGCCTTTCCGTCCGAAAGAACTGACTCCAGCCTGTTCTCCCGGTCATATTTGAATCCCAGCGCGTCCGTTCCAATCCTTGCGGAAATTATCCTCGCCTGCGTGTCGCCTGCATACTCGAACGCGTCGGAAAACCTAACCGGGCCGCTGGATTTGAATTCTGCCCTTGCGCCGGCGTACCCGACCAGGTTCCCCCATTTGTCATATTCAATCTTCAGCTCCCCGTCCTTGTCGCTCCTTACGCTGGAAAGGTGCGAGAGGAAATCATATTTGAACGTGGTCTTGCCGTCCTTGGAATCTGCGATCTCCGCAATATTCCCAACCCTGTCATACTTGTAGGATACCGAGAAATTGTCCTTCTCGTCAGGGAAGATGTTCGAGAGCTTTGACAGCCGCCCCAGATCGTCGTATTCC
>CAZDNQ010000700.1:0-2853 GCA_964506605.1 uncultured Victivallis sp.
TTCAAGCAGCGGATTGTGGACGGTCAGCAGGTTGAGGAGCCCGACCACTGGCTCCGCCAGGGAAACGCCTGGGAGATAAGAAGGCCTGAAAGGATGCGCAAGATCCGCTTCTACGGCCATACGGAGAAATCCAGGAATTCCGACAACAAGTACAGGAAGGAATGGGTAGATACGCAGGACGTCCTTGCAATGCCGTACGACGTGCCGATTCCCGGATTCAAGAACGGCCATGTCAACAACCTCCGCCTCTGGGCCGCGCGCTCCCTCTACGGCTTCAACCTGAGCAGCTTCAACAGCGGCGACTACATCAACGCGAACCTCGAGGCGTCCCTCACTGAGAACATCACCAAGGTGCTTTATCCGAACGACAACAACTACGGTGGAAAGGAACTCCGCCTCAAACAGCAGTATTTCCTCGTGTCGGCCACGCTGCAGGACATCGTCTACAGGTACAAGGGCGCAGGCGGCGACATCCGGAAGCTCGACGAGAAGGTCGCCATCCAGCTCAACGACACCCATCCGGCGATGGCCATTCCAGAACTCATGAGGATGCTTGTCGACGAGGAGGACCTTGAGTGGGATGAGGCCTGGGGGATCTGCGTCAGGACTTTCGCCTATACGAACCATACGCTCATGAGCGAGGCCCTCGAGAAATGGCCGGTGCCCATGCTTGAGAAGCTCCTGCCCCGCCATCTTGAGATCATCTACGAGCTCAACGACCGCTTCCTCCGCCGCATTGCAAACAAGTATCCCGGAGATGTCGGCCGCCTCAACCGCATGTCGTTCATCGAGGAGAACCACGAGAAGCAGGTCAGGATGGCGTATATCGCCGTCGCAGGCAGCAGCAGGATAAACGGCGTGGCCGCACTGCATACCGAGCTCCTCAAGCACGGACTCTTCAAGGATTTCTACGACTATTACCCCTACAAGTTCGTCAACAAGACCAATGGAATCACACCGAGACGCTGGCTCCTCAAGGCCAATCCAATGCTCTCAAAGGCGATCGAGGACAGGATCGGTGAAACCTGGTATACGAACATCGACGACCTGAAGAAGCTCGAAAAGCAGATCGGCGACAGGAAGTTCATATCGCAGATCGCGGACATCAAGCGCAAGAACAAGGAAGTCCTGGCGAAGTATGTCCTGGAGCACAACGGGATCGAGCTGAACCTGGATTCGATATTCGATGTGCAGGTGAAGCGCTTCCATGAATACAAGCGCCAGCTCCTGAAGATCCTCCACGCGATCACGCTGTATCTCGAGATCAAGGACAATCCGAAGGGCGATTTCGTCCCGAGGACGATCATATTCGGCGGAAAGTCCGCGCCGGGATATTTCATGGCCAAGCTCATAATCAAGTTCATCAACTCCGTCGCCAACGTCATAAACAGCGACGAGGACATGAACGGAAGGCTCAAGGTCGTGTTCATAGCCAACTACGGCGTCTCGCTCGCGGAGAAGATCATGCCGGCCGCGGACCTGTCAGAGCAGATCTCGCTCGCAGGAACAGAGGCGTCTGGTACTGGAAACATGAAGTTCGCCCTCAACGGCGCCCTCACCATCGGAACCCTCGACGGTGCAAATATCGAGATCAAGGAGGCTGTCGGCGACGACAACATCTTCATCTTCGGCATGAAGGTGAACGAGGTCGAGGAACTCCGCAAGCATGGCTATACCCCGGAGGATTTCCTGAAGAACCAGCCAAGGCTCCGCCAGGTCATGGAGCTCATAAGGTGCGGATTCTTCTCCACGAAGCAGCCCCATGTATTCGATCCGCTCCTCGACAACATGAAGGTCGACTACTACATGTCCATTGCCGATTTCGATTCCTATAATTCCGTCCAGGAGAAGGTTGCAAAAACTTATCGCGACCAGAACGAATGGCACAGGAAGGCAGTGATGAACATCGCCAACATGGGCAGGTTCTCCAGCGACAGGACCATCAGGGAGTACGCCACCGAGATCTGGAACATCAAACCCATGCTCCTGGAGTAACTCGGGCATTCCTGCCCGAGATAATGAATTATAAAGGATTTCAGAAATGAAAGACAGCAAGATAAAGACCATCTACCTCAGCGGCCCCATAATGGACGAGCATGACGGCGCCGCCCGCGAATGGCGCGAGCAGGCCAAGAAGCTTCTCGGGAAGAAGTTCCGCCTCCTTGATCCTATGCGCAGGGCGTTCCGCGACCGCGAGGTCGACAGCGCAAACGAGATCGTGGAGTTCGACCTGCAGGATGTCCGCGACGCCGACATTATCCTCGTTAACTATTCCAAGCCCAGCATCGGCACCAGCATGGAGATTTTCTACGGTGCGCACGATCTTGGCAAGTTCGTGGTGGGATTCTCCCCGTTCTCGTTCAAGGACTGCTCCCCGTGGATGGTCAAATACTGCACCAAGATCCTGCCCGACCTCGAGGAGGCCTGCAGGTATATAGAAACTCATTTTGGATGATTCAACATCGAAGTCCAACGTTGAAAAATGGATTTAGTTCGATGCTGGAAGTTCAAGTTTAAGGAAAGTGGCATATAATGGAAACAAAGATTATTGTCAAGATCAAGATGCTCGAAGGCTGCGATGATCTCAAGCCGCACAAGGCTCATCATGACGATGCGGCATTCGACCTCAAGTCCCGCGTCGAGATGGAGCTCAAGCCAGGCGAACCTCATCTCGTGCCGACAGGAGTCTTCATGGAAATCCCTGTCGGATACGAAGCCCAGGTACGCCCAAGGAGCGGCCTCGCCCTCAAGCATGCCCTGACCGTCCTCAACAGCCCGGGAACAATAGATGCCGGATACCGCGGCGAGGTCTGCGTGATCATCCTGAACGCCGGAAAGAGCACGTACAGCGTC
>CAZDNQ010000701.1:0-2850 GCA_964506605.1 uncultured Victivallis sp.
GGCGAGAATCGGAGACCCCCAGGCCATTCCGGCGCTTTTTAACTGGTTGATAGACAAACCTTCCTTGGACTCCGATGAGCATAAGGCGGACATGAAGGAATATGCTCCAACAGTCGAAGCCCTTGAGACATTAAGCGGGAAATCCTTTGGCCCTGAACGCGGACCATGGGAAATCTGGTGGGTTTCCATGAAAACTCCAAAATCCAAATAAATCTCACCTGCCGGGGCTGGACCGGCTTGGCGATGTGGAACAACTCCAGCGGCAATCCTTCAGTCGTGCACGATGCGAATATGGCTCTTAGAGAAGTTACTGCGTTTCGAAAGGGCCTCTTTGAACTGATAACGCAGATATTCCTGACAGCAGTTTCATATTAGTATTACCTAATGATTGGATTAAACGCTGAAAACAAGCTCGTAAAATGCTTCTATTACAATATTTCCACGTGTCGTGACATCGTATCTCGCCACAGTCAACTTGTTATCATTCACTTCAATAGTCCGACCCGCATGGCGTCACGGGATTAGGGGAAAAAAGAGCAGCATCGAAGAGACGCGTCCAGCCATTGACAGTCTTATTTCTAAAATCCCAGCGCTCAGCCGCCTGGTTCGGTCTGGAATTACACAGCAACGCATTTAGTTACCACTATGGCTGCTTTATCCTGTGGAAAAAGAACATACAACAGGATGACAGATGCATTTGCCGATATCTCTCTATTCTTCCTGTAAAAGGCGAAGGCAAACAACGGTGACTGTCAGAGGCTCATTTTTACCTGTCATTTGAATTTCCCGATGGTATCCAGCACAGTCTTGACCTGGCGCCCAACAACAAGCTTCCTGCCATCGGAAAATCCTTCTTCGCGATCCCTCAGCTCTTCAATCAACAAGCTACGCCATTTTTTCAGGGTTGCTGCGAATTTCGCTGATGACGCAAGGTCGTTTTGCTCATTTGGATCCTTGTCAAGATTGAAAAGCTGTTCATGCCCATTCCCGCTGAACCAGACATACTTCTCACGCCCGTCCGTCAGATAGTGCGCAGAACCCTGATACGGAACTCCATGCTCTCCGTGGATATATGGATGGATTTCCCTGTCTTTACCGGAGGCATTGTCCAGAAAGCTTTTCCCTTCCACAGAATCAGGCACATCAAGTCCAGCACATTCAAGAAGGGAAGGCATTATGTCCCTCAGTTCCACGGCTCCTCCACTGACATAGTTCCTTCTTATACGGCTTCCTTCAGGTCCCTTCAGGATTAGAGGGACCCTCGCTGAACCTTCATAGGGGAAGCTTTTCCTGAAAAGATTGTGGTCGCCCATGAGATCTCCATGATCTGAGACGAAGCAGACATAGCTGTTTTTCAACTGTCCGTACATCTGCATAGTTTCAAAGAACCTGTTAATTTGATGGTCAATATGGGTCATCTGCCCATAATATCCGGCGCGTGCACAACGGAGTATTTCAGGAGCAACTTTTCCGTACCAGAGATCGGAGCGGCTGGGCTGTGCGCCTCCCGCAAACATTTCGCTCCATTTCCCTACTGGCGGAGGAGGCATTTCCATATCCTTGTAGAGTTCGTACGCCCAAGCAGGAGGATCAATAGGAGGATGAGGACGGTGAAGCGACATGAACATGAAGAAAGGTTTCGTGGGATCCCTCCTCTTCAGGAACTCAATTGACTGTGAAACGACGAAATTAGTCGGATGCGTATATTCCGGCTTATCCCATGGGCGCACAGTATAGGAGTTGCAGTTCATTCCATGCTCGAAGTCATCAGCATCTCTTCCAAGCTGCCGCCTAAGCCATGGATGATAGTCGTCTATCATGTCGTAATCGCATGGATGCCTATCATGTGCGAAATGGAGGAACCCGTCGTGCAGGATCAGGTTCTCGAACCCTACGCGGTTGCGTTCAGGATAGACATGCATCTTGCCTATTGCCTGTGTCTGGTACCCCTGTCGAGTAAATTCTGAAGCTATTGTCACAGGATAATTCCACGGTACACCATCCCTGTATCCTATCCTCCCATGAGTCTCCTGCGTAAGGCCGGTAAGAAGCGAAGCTCTTGCCGCTATGCATGTCGGACATGCCGCATACGCATGCGAAAAGCGCGTACCCTCCTGTGCAAGCTTGTCAAGATATGGAGTCCTTAATACTGGATGTCCATCAATTCCAAGGCAATCACCCCGCCATTGATCAACACATATTAAAACTACGTTAGGCTTGTCCTGATTCATTGCTACCCCTTAAATTCAGAAATTTTGCTTAAAATATAGGCTTTTCCGGAAAATTTACAGCAATAAATTTCTCATATTCCCACAATGCCTTTCTCAGTCCGGGTTCATTTGCGCAGTTCCTGCTCTCCCATGGATCCCGTTCAAGATCATAAAGCTGCTGGCGGTTCTTACCCCGATCATATAGTGCATACTTGAATTTCGATGAAACCGCCATCTTGCCAAGTTCGCCTTCTACAGGAATAATTTTTCTTTCAACATCTGTACTTTTCCCTGACACCAGGGATCTTAAACTGACTCCCTTTAGATCGGAAGGAGGTGTTATTCCAGCATAATCGCATAACGTCGGAAAAATGTCCAGTCCGTTGGATACAGGATTTTGAAGGTCGACTCCGCCTTCTACCGAATCAGGTGTGGAGATTATGAAGGGAACCCTTGTTGATTCCTCATAGAAGACAGACTTGTGCTCCAGCCTGTGCGAAGAATCATTGTCCCCGTGATCACTCGTAAAGACAACTATCGTGTTGCCAGCATGTCCGGATTTTTCCAGTGCAGCAAGGACTCTGCCAATCTGGGCGTCTGCAATTTCCGTAAGTCGGCAATAGGCCCAGCGGTGCATCCT
>CAZDNQ010000702.1:0-2847 GCA_964506605.1 uncultured Victivallis sp.
ACTTCGCTGCCAAGGGCACGCCCCTTCTTCCCGGGTGCCTCGTCAATGGCAAGGACCTTATCGACGCCGGCTTCAAGCCTGGCCCGAACTTCAAGGTCGTCATGAACAGGATCCACGATGATCAGCTGAACGGCGTGATCACGGACAAGGAGAAGGCTCTCGAGAAGGCCGTTCACATGATGAAGTCTCTCAGCTAAATAGGTCTCCTGCCGAAAGGCAGGAGACTTTTCTTCAAAAGGAGTTTAACATGGACGCTAAGTATTCCTACACCGCAGTCACCGAGAATGGCAAGAAGGCCGTTGTCAAGCAGATGAAGCTCGCCGTTCTCATGTTTCTCGCGCACTGGACTTCCCGGCTGTCCATGATCGCCATGATCATCATCGTGGTTCTTGGCCTTGCCAAGCAGGAAAGCGTTCTTGCTCCGGCCTTGGCTCTCGCCGCCGTTTCCATCGGGGCCTATATGTTCAAGGAGTCCGTCGCCATCAAGATCCGCCAGCACTACGCTTCGATGGATCTCGAGAAGGATTTCGTCCGGAAGGAGTCCTAAATGAAGTACATCGTCGTTTCGACCGAGAGTGCTCCCGGCTCGGATGACTATGGGGAGATGAAGGCTTATTCGTTCCCGTCCAAAGAGAAAGCAGAAGCCAAGCTCTTGGAGTGGGGCTACAAGCCTCAGGGTGGACCTCATTGGGAACGCTATGGCGGCTTCCATAATGAGCAGACCGCAGTTCTTCTTCCGATCGATAAGGAGTTCTAAATGAACGCTCGCTGCTACCTCGATATAGGCAAGGGATATGTTCATCTCGAAGAGGGACATATCTACGAAGATATGGATGGCAGGTACTTCAAGGTTAAGAAGTGCGGCCTCCCGTACTACAAGTTCGGCTGTGCCGAGCAGATCCCTTCCCCGAAGTACCCTAACATCGTGAAGGATTTTGATGACCATTGGACCGAAGATGGCATCTCCTATCACAATGATTGCGGCCTCAATCTCATCTGCGAAGTCAAGTGGGATGCTTACTACGAGGAGTATCTCCCCTACAAGATGTGCCTCGATGTCCTCTATGCCCGCGGAATGCAGTGGGGAGATGAGAATTCCGAACGAGCCAACTACAATGAGAAGGATGTGCTCGCATACATCCGAGAAAGAGGCGATAAGTTCCTGTGCAAGGCTCCTTCAGCAGTCCGTGGAATGTGGAGTCCTCTCGGCCTCATGGTTTCCACGGACGACGAGCAGATGGTGCTGTGCAAGCTTCATTCCGATCCGGAAAGGGACCGCGGCGGACTCTTCAATCCTCTCGTAGAGAAGGATGACCTCTGGGAGAATCACTGGTGCCATCCGTACAAGATCATGCTGACGCCCGCGGAATTCGATGGTTGCATCGACAAGTACTACTTCACTGATTTCGTATCGATGCTTGACACTGGCCACATAGAACTCTGGGAGACAGAGTGATATTAGAATAGACTAACTATTTATACAAAAAGTTCAAAATCTTTCAGGAGGCTACTACTATGGGTTTGGCAACAAATGGATCCCGACTAGTCGGCGGATTCGACAATGACCCCGTTGAGTTTTGCACGCTGAAACTCAAGGAGCTTCCCGGTGTCGATCACGGACTCATTATTTCAGTAGGGGGAGAAGTCAACACCGGAAATGCTGCACACTTTCAGCGCAAGGTCGAGATGTGCATCTTGGCAGGCTATCGTAAGATCCTGTTCGAGTGCGGCTCCCTCAATTATCTGTCTTCTACGGGTGTCGGAAGCTTCGTCGCGTTCCTCAAGGAACTTAGTCGACGTGGTGGCAAGATGGTTCTCACTGAGATCCAGCCCCGAGTATATGAGGTGCTCCAGCTTCTGGGATTCACCAACTTCTTGACCATCAAGGACTCTTTGGAGGAGTGTGTCGCCTATCTTGAAGACACCCCGATTCCCCCTAAGGTAGTAAAGGAAGAGGCCGTTCCTGAGGCTTGGCCAAAGACGATTGCTTGCCCTTCTTGCAGGCAGAGACTCAAGGCGCCCCGAGCTGCCAAATTCCGCTGTAGCCATTGCAAAGCTGTATTCCAGGTATTCGAATCGGGGTCTGTCCGGTTATTGTAGAATTGACCCCTTTTCGGTTTTCCTTTTAGAGGGCATCTGGGATATAATATACGTAAGAAACGCCACCCAGTAAAAGGAGACCATAAATGGTCATTCAGTCCCTGTCAATCGCGGTTCCCGCTGGTTGCCCCAATAACTGCAAGTTTTGCGTCGCCAAGATGCATGAAGAGGACTATTGCAACCAGATCGAAAAGAACCTCCGCTTCAGGGACCTTTACAAGCGGGATTACAAGGATCGCCTTGCGTTCGCCCGTGACAATGGCTGCAACAGCTTGATGTTCACCGGTAATGGCGAGGCTCTCATGAACAAGCGGTTCATGGAAGAGGTCGCCGATCTCAACCAGAGCCTCGACAAGCCTTTCCGCAATCTGGAACTGCAGACTTCCGGCGTCACCCTTGACGACGAGACGCTCCGCTGGCTCCGCAATACCATCAAGATCTCCACCATCTCCCTTTCCCTTTCCAGCATCTGGTCCGATGATGTCAATCAGGACTACAACCAGACTCCGGACAAGATGAAGGTCAACATCGAGCAACTCTGCAAGGAGATCAAGCGCTACGATTTCAACCTTCGTCTCTCCCTCAATATGACGGACGAGTACGACAATTGCGGTCACGGGGTTCCTGACTTCACGAAGAACATCGATAAGGTGTTTGACAGGGCTCGAGAACTTGGTGCCGATCAGATTACCTTCCGCAAGCTGTACAACTCGGGACTCGAGACTCCTCAGGACAAGTGGATCGAAG